>NZ_QUJZ01000001.1:280867-372573 GCF_003480845.1 Blautia sp. TM10-2
AGAAAGAGAAGGGGTAGCCTGTTCGCTGTCCATCGCGTCCAACAGGTCTACCTGTTCCTCCTTTTTGAGAAAGGACAGCTCATAGGCAGGGTTCAGGGCAATCTTCTTTTCATCCACCATATCCATCAATTCAGAAATCAGCTCTGTCAGACGGATATAGCGAAAAATCTGGTTTTTACTCTGACCTACTTGCTCTGCCAAAATCTCACTGGACTTCTTGCCCTCTAACTTGTTCCCAACTTGGGAACAAGTTAAATCAACTCGCTCTCCCTGATGTTTCATAGCATCCAGTTTCATTTTATAAGCAAATGCTCTTTCACTGGGGAGGAGACTTTCTCGTTGCAGATTGCTGTCAACCATAATAATTGTGGCTGCATCATCGTCCAGATCACGGACAATTACCGGCATGGTCTCTTTTTCTGCCAGTTCACTTGCTCTGTGCCGTCTGTGTCCGGCCACCAGTTCATAACCGCCCTCCGGGTCCGGTCGAGCAATCGCCGGAACCAGAACGCCATACTGCTTGATACTGTCGGCGGTCTCCATCATGGCTTCGTCATCCTTGACTTTGAATGGGTGGTTCCTAAAGGGATGCAGTTCAGACAATGGAATTTCCTGAATCTTTTCCAGCTTTGCATCCTGGCGGCCTTCTTCGGTGGAGAACAGATCATCTACCGAGGCCAGCTCTATTTTTTTCGCGCTGCTTTTCAAGTTTCAACACCTCCTTCGTCAGATTTCGATACCCCTCTGCCACTTTGCCGCCAGGGTCATGGGCGAAAATACTTTTTCCCTCTGCACTGATTTCCTTTGCCCGGACAGAGTGCGGAATCTCTGTGCCGAATACTTTGATCTTGCTGCCATAGGTCTCCCGCAGGAGCGAGGAAATCTCTTTGGCAAAGTTGGTTCGGCTGTCCACCATCGTCAGCAGGATACCGTCAATCTGGAGCTTGGGGTTGATTTGCCTCTTTACCTTGTTTACCGTGGAGAGCAGCTGTTCCAGCCCTTTAGCGGGCAGATACTCTGCCTGAACGGGAATGATGATCCTATTCGCAGCGGCCAGCGCATTGACTGTGAGCATACCAAGGGAGGGCTGGCAGTCGATGAGGATATGGGAGTATTGCCCCTTCAGTGTGTCCAGATATTGCCGCAAGATAGTCTCACGACTCATAGCATTTACCAAGGATACTTCCATACCGGAAAGTTGAATGTCGGCGGGCATCAAGTCTACTCCCTCCAGGTGGTGCAGGATACCCCCGCCGGAATGAATCGGCTCATCCATTAGGATATGCCCCATAGCGTCCGACAGCGTAAAGGGCAATTTGTCCGGCTGGGGATTGCCCAAGCTGATCGTCAGGCTGCCTTGCGGGTTTCCGTCGATCAGCAGGACTTTCTTTCCGGCTTGCGCCAGCCCGATTCCCAAGTTGGCACAGGTCGTTGTCTTGCCAACGCCGCCTTTCTGGTTGGCAATGGCGATGATTTGCGTGTTCATTGACTTCACCTCATTTCTAATTATTGCTGTTGCTTCTGGAAATAGAAAAAGCCGCCACTTCAAAATCATAAAGTGACGGCCCTTTCTAATGCCGGAATCTCTAAAACAAAAAAGCACCCAGTTATTTGTTACTGAGTGCCTGCATTAGAATCGTATTTAATTGTTCAGATTTGGTCAGATTATGCCAAACCCTCCAGCGAAAAATCCGGTGTCTGAGAGTGCCAAAATCACCCTCAAAAATACCCCCGAAATTGCTCTCTGGTTGTCCTATTTTTTAACCACTAAGGCCGTTTTTTGACCCCATTTTTGCCGGTTGCCCTATACTTAACCACTAAAAATTGGGTGAAAACGGCTCTCGTTTGGTCAAATGAGGTCAAACTATATCAGCCCGTTTAGATATAGCAAAAGCCCGGAAAACCTTGGCTTAACAGTGATAAGGAACTAATTTACTTATCAACTGTTAGCTGACGGTTTCCGGGGTGCATACGGACAAATCCCGTCTGATTTCTAACAGGAAGTCAGACGGGATTTTCGCTTTATATTTCGAATTATGGAAGACATACCATGAAAACCTTAATATCTTGTGCTTACACTATGGATAATTGCTGTGTGGAACTGAAATTCAGGGACGGCAGAATGATTGCGATTGACACTATCGCTGTTGAGAACGAGATTGCAGACAATATGTATCAGCGGTCAGAGTTGGATTATTTGATCTACAATGACCCGATAGCATATGCTGACTTGATATTGAATGGCGATCCCGAAACCTATCTGAAAACTGTAACAGAATACAAGCCTTTGGATAGCTGACAACACGCTGCCCGCAGGAGAAAATCCTGCGGGCGTTTTTCTGTTTATTTATTTATTTTCCTCCGTTGGATCTCAATTTTGGAAAGAAGATGACTATCTTAAAGCCCTTTCCCCACTGGGAAGCAGCTTCCAGACGAAGGTTTAGATCGTCAGCCATCTTCTTAACCAGGTAAAGCCCTATACCGGTAGCTTTCTTTCTGCTGTCAGTAGAATCCCCGGTAAAGCCCTTTTGAAAAATATACGGCAGATCATATTTTTTTACACCGATGCCGTTATCCTCAACTGAAAGGACATCTGCGGTCTCCGAATGTATCATAGAGATCGTTAGCATGGGACTATCGCTGCTATATTTTATGGCATTGCTCACGATCTGTCCCAACATAAACTGAAGCCCTCTACGGTCTGTATAGACTGTTTCAGATTGCAGTTTATTGAGAATTACAAACTGCTTTTCTTCCAGAAGTGGGGCATAGTCCTCCAGAACTTCCCCCAAGCACTGATTCAAATTGATATCCTCAAACTGATAATCCTTTGTACTGCTCTTTAACCGGGCATAGTATAACATTTGAGTGACATCCTCCTGAAGCTGACTGCGGACATAATCCAGCTTTGCTTGCAGGGGAGGAGATATTTCGTCGCTCCGATTATCCAGGAGCATGGTCAACAACGATAGGGGCGTTTTCGCTTCATGTGCCCAGCCCTCCACATATTCTTCATAGTCCTGTAGGGCATCTGCCATACTGTTACTCTCAGTTTTGTGTTCCTGTAAAACTGATGCCAGAAGCCGGATAGATTCTCCTTCTTCCCGGCTGATGGCACTGAGCAGCCGTTCCTCGTTGCAGATGGTAGGATCACTGAGGAAATCCCGGAACAGCTCTCGGCGGGTAGTCTCCCGCTTGTTTAGTACAAACAGAATCACTGAAAACAAAAGGAGGCTTGTCAGAACTACTAACCCAATCAAGGTTTGAAATGCCTGAATGTCAGAAATCCAAAGAATGATAGCACAAAAGCAATCCACGCCCAACAGCAACAATAGCCAGGGGTAGTATCGCTCTGTTATGCGCCAAAGCTGCTTCATGGAGCCACCCCCGTTTCCAGACGATAGCCCATCCCACGAACCGCAACGATTCGCTGCTTCATCTCAAGACCGGACATCGTCTTTTTCAGCCTGGTCAGATTAACCTGCAAGGCATTTTCGTCTATGTATTCCGTGGTTCCCCATAGTGCTATGCAAAGTTGCTCCGTCGTGACCAGAGCATCGCCGCCGGACAAAAGAGCAACCAACAGTTTTCCCTGATTTTTTGGAAGCACGACAGAGGTATTATGAATATAAAGCGTGTAGGTCTGCTGGTCTAACAGGAAATCTGGTCCCTCTATGAGATTGGTACGGCCTTCATACCTTTTGAGAATATTGGATACCCTGGCAAGAAGTCGATCTTTTCTGCACGGCTTCGTCAAATATTCATCGGCACCCAAGTGGAACGCTTGCAGTTCATCCTTTACCTGATCTCTGGAAGTTAGTACCAGGACGGGGATAGCGGTTTTATTCTTTAGTTCCTGGCAGATTTGAAAGCCACTGATCTCCGGCAAATTCAGGTCTAAGATCACAAGGTCAGGACGGAGGGCTGCCAGGAGCCGAGCGGCATCTTCAAACTCGGTGATTGCCTCCGCAAGATACCCGTCCTTTTGGAGCATATTGCAGAGTTCTTCCCGCATATAGACTTCATCTTCCACAACAGCAATTCTTTTCACGACAGCACCTCCTTCCAAATTATTCTTCTCTCTGTGGCTGCATCAGTGTCAGCAAATACCGATCGCTGGAGCGCTTGACCACTCTCATATAAATATATTCTATCACGCAAAGCAGCAAAATCATAGCAGCAGATACAAACATCATTTCAGCCACTGTCCCACGGGTTCGGGACGAGAGTATCCCTGTAAATAACGCCCTGACTCCAAACAAACTGCTGACAGCCGCAACCAATACAGGAAGTCCCATAAACCAGGTAATTTGCTTTCCAGCAGACTGGCAAAGGGTTTCGTAAGTAGCTCCCAGGCGGATCAGAGTCTGGTATCTGCGCCCGGTTTTCTGCTGACTCATCAGGAACTGAACACCCACGATGGTGTTGGCAACTACCAGGAAAACAATCGCAAGATAGAGGGTAATATAACTGGATGCTATGGTGTAGAAAAGCTGACGACCCATATTCTGAAGATAGCTTTCATATTCAATGTCAATTTCGTCCAGCTTCTCGTTCAAATCCAAATATGCAGTCATAAGGCTATTTCCATTCAGAGCTTGCTCACTGAGCACCGCATTGACATAGGTATCATACATTCCCTGACTATAATATAGGAATGCTTCATCCGGAAGAATCAATGCAAAGGACAAGGTTATAGAACGGTCCGTGACCAAATTCACAGACTGAACCTCTCCTGTAAGATGAATCGGACTACCATCCAGTTCCACCTTGGGCTGCCCGGCCAATACTTGGTTCAGCATTGCGGTACGGCTTGCCGTAGTAAACTCTGTATCAATATAGACAGTGGCCTCCTTTTCGCCTAATTGGAGAGCCGGATTGCCGGACAATTCCAACAAACGATTATAGTCCGATAAACAAATCAAATATGGGTATGTGGCATAACCAAGATTGTTCAGAAGGACATCCCGGTCTTCCGACTGGGGCAGGCTCCGAAGAGAGTCCATAACAGCGTCCATGCTGTAGGCATTATCATAATCTTCTGTGGTGCGAATACGCCCAACCCTCATTTCAAAAAGCTCTGAAAATTGATTTTCCAAACTGTTTTCTTTCAGGACTGCCTTTATATTCGGAAGAACCTGCGATGAATCTTCTGCAGTATGATCTTCAAAAGTATAGTCGATTACATGGCCAGAAGACAGGTTATTCGTTCCTGCAATTCCTACGCCCGCACCAAAACAACACAGCGCCGCCAGAATCAGCAGGGAGCTGATGGCCATGGAGTTTGACTGATGAATGACATTCTCCTGAATCTGCCGGAAGGTAAATACATGAAGCTGCTTATTTCCTTTTCCTTTCTTAACAATCAAAGCAATCAGCGCACGCATCCCATAGAAAAGCAGCATCGTACCAACTATGCCCAACAGCAAAGTCAGTCCCATCATACTTACCTTTGTCCATGCAATTCCCTGAATCGCCATGTAGTAAGCCACTGCCAACATCACACTTCCGCATATAGCAGCCAGTCCATAGATAACAGATGGCATTTGCTTTTTGGGGCGGTTCGTTGGCTGGGATAGCAAAGTACCGATCTCCTGGCGGCTGATTCGTCCACTCAAAATCAGAAGTGCCGTCAGCTTAATTGCCAGAAATCCTGCCAGCGTCCATTCAATCGCAGACCAGGATAAAGAAAACTGATGACCGATGATCCCCATGCCTACCAGCTTGGCGGTGACAAGACTGACAATTTCTGAAAGCACCACAGCCACAGGTAAGCCTATGAGCATGGCAAGAATACTGGTCAGGAAATCTTCCGCCAGAAGCATACCAAACAGTTTACTTCTACGCATCCCCAACATTAGATAAACACCAAACTCATGCCGTCTGCGCTCGAACTGATACTTGCAGGCAAAATAGATCAAAAAGAACAGAATACCGAGGGTCATCCCATAAAACGCAGGAATCAGAAGCAGGAGTTTGTCAACTGCGTCACTCTCCATTTTCTGCAAAAAGAGCATCACATCTTGAGTGGAGATGGAAAGAATCATGTAAAAGGCAACAATAGAAATCACCAGGGAGCTGAAAAACAGACCGTTTTCCTTTCGGCTGCGGCGGCTGTTCCGAAGAATGAGATTAGAGAACATTTGCGCTGCCCCCTCCCAGTTGCGCCATCACCTTCAGGATGCGCCCGTAGAACTCCTGCTGGCTTTCGTCTCCACGCCGAAGCTCATGAAAGATCACGCCATCCTGGATGAACAGGATGCGCTTACAGAAGCTGGCGGCATTGGAATCATGGGTTACCATCAGGATCGTAGCTTGTTCGTCACGATTCAGGCCGGACAGCTTCTCCATAAGACTTCTTGCGTTCTTAGAATCCAGCGCACCCGTCGGTTCATCGGCAAGGATCATTTGGGGATGTAAGATCAGAGCCCTTGCTGCCGCAACACGCTGACGCTGGCCGCCGGACATCTTGGACGGAAACTTATCCAGAACATCAGTGATTTCCAGATAGTCAGCCAACTGCTTCAGCCGCTGGCTGCTTTCTGCTTCGGATACCCCATGCAAGGAAGTCGGGAGCAGGATGTTTTCCCTGCCAGTCAGGTTGTCCAGCAATTCAAAGTTCTGGAATAGATAACCAACTTTTTTGCCACGGTACTCTGCAAGAGCCTTTCCCTTGAGGGATTGCAGAGTATCGCCTTCCACCTGAATGCTCCCACCGGTGGGCTGAATCACAGTTGCAATACAGTTGAGAAGCGTGGATTTACCGGAACCACTGCTTCCCATAATGCCGAGAAACTCTCCCGGCATCACCTGGAAGGTGATCCCATTCAGTGCCTTTGTTTGACTTGGCACATTGCCATAGATTTTTGTTAAATTTTCAATATTCAAAATGGGTTTCATGTGAATACCTCCTATCATTTGTAATAAAATGATAGCATGGGAACACAGCAAATACCACTTACAGTTGTTGTAAGGATTCAGGATATAAGTGGCGGCTCAAGGGGGACGAGCATATATTTTTTAAGAGCATCAGGCGACAATGATAAAATATACCGGATCGCCTCATTGGCAAACCAGTTCGTTTTAATTGTATCCCAATCAGCAAGCCGAATGATTTCTGCTGTGCCGTTCTCAAAATCAACTGATATTTCGCCCCATTCGCCGTCGCAGTCTGCCTGGTATTCGTAGATTGCGGCGGTGATTTTCTTTTTGCGCTTGGTTTTGGATTTCTGTTTCAGCCGGACTGCATGGATAGCACCCTCGGCAACCAGAAGCTCTGTCAGCTTATCCATCGCTTTCCGGTAAGCCCGCTCTGCACCGCTGGCTGTGCTTCCCTCAAACATAACCGCCAGGTCTTCAAAGGTGGGGCGGTTCTTCCATGAGCCAACACGCCCACAGGTCATGCAAATTGCTAACCGTTTTTCGAGCAAGGTCTGCTCCCGGTAATTCAGTTTCTCAAATGCCCGTTGCACCTTTTCTGCCTGTATGCCGTTCCAGAGGATGTCGGTATAGTTCCAACTATCGTCAAGGGCGACATCTTCGCCAGTTTCCTCGCCGTCCTCGTCTGTCACATAGAATGGCTGCTGATTGCGGATACCTCGGACAACTTTCAGATATTCTTCGGCAAGAGCAAGATCACAGTTGTATTTCTTGGAAAACTCGTTGACCGCATCCTTGGTATTGTGGTACAGCCAAGCCATTGACCGCACCATTTTGTAATTAGTCAGAGAGGATACCGACCATTTTTCTTCGCCCATGCGGAAACGGAGCATAGCATCCCGGATGAACGGAAAAATGTATGTAGCATACTCCGCACCCTTGGCAGGATCATAGTCCATCAGCTTTTGGAGCATTTGCTCCCGGCAGGACAGTTTTATATCCAGAAAACGGTCTGTATCGTACAAATCGCCGCCATCCACACCAAGAAAGCTCTTGATGCGCTTATTAAGCTGCGGCTCGTAGTGATGTAGAAAGAACGAAAAATGTAGCAAATTCTTTTCATGCAAAGCAGACAGGATATATTCGTTCAGATTGCCCACTGATGGCGGCTCCGGTTCCAGTTGGAAGATGCGCTCTGCCACATAGGGAATGATGCCGTCACCGTGCGGATTGACTTGGTATTTTGGTATGTATCCGGTCATATTCCATGTAAAATCATTCAGCATAGCGCACCTCCCTTCTGTATGCCATTCTGTTTTATGAAATGTATTCCATGATTATGGAGTTCAAAATATTATACAATGATTCTACGCACATCAGCTTTACTACGCCGTTATGGTCACTTAAAATCGTACCATCTTCGGAATAATAGAACCGTATCGTCTTCCAACTATCTATTGTGTATTTTATCGTGATGCTGCAATACCTATCAGTTCCACGAGCGGGTTCATAATTAATTGAAAAATAGATTCGGTCATAAGTTCCGCTATAGAGATAATGGCTGGCATTGTTTTCAACATTTACGGATGTATAATCAATGCCATCCTTTGAATTTTTACGGTATTCATCGTAGAGTTTTTGAATCAGCTCAAAATCAGGGTATGTATTCAGTAATTCTTCTAACGCCTTTATATAATACTGACTAAAGGAATTTACAATTAGCCGATTCTTTTCTTTTATCTCCAAGAGTTCTAAATTCCGTTTCTCTTGATATACTCGTACTCGATACTGTTCTTCTTCCCCTGGCGTCATATTGCCCTCTGCAATGAAGTTCTCAATCTGTCCAATCAAACTTGAATATGCGCAGCGCTCATCAGGAGCAATATTCAAACATGATGCAATAATTGTATTAGCAACAATCATATCAGCATTTCCGGGAAAACGCTTGGTCAAATCATATTCATCAACAAACCAGAAGTTTGAAGGCATAAAGTCCTCCGGCTCACCATTGATCATACACCAAAGAACTTTACCCAAAGAAAATATATCTCCTTTTTCAGTTACTTCCTCTACACGACCTGTTTCGTATTCTGGGGCAATATACATCCTGGGACCAACTGCCATAGTTTCCGGTGTCAGTCGTTCGCTCCCATCGTTAAGAAAACACGTTCCAAAATCTGTAAGATACAGTGTGTATTCATCACCTTTTTTCAAAAACAAGATATTATCCGGCTTTATATCTCTGTGATACAAGGGCGGATTTCCGGTTGAAAGTGTATAGAGTGCTTTGATGACCGGCAAAAGCAGTTCAAATGCTAATTTAACATTCCCTTTGGTAACTTCGAGTATATCGTATACCGAACCGTCATATTTTTTCATTTCAACATAAGATTCAGCAATTTTATCCTCGTTAATATAAACATCCGTCACCTCAACAACATTGGGAATTGGATTCTTGCATAATTCCTGAAATACAGCAAGTTCTCGTTTGAAGCGTGCGACTTTTTCAACGGTAGACGTATTTCGAAGGTATTTTCTCGCAGTTCCGGTTTCAGTATCGAATACCACATCACCATTACCGCCTTTAACATCAGCTTTTCGTGCCATGTATTATCTCCTTGTCATTTTTTGTTGTAAGCTTCCTTTTTCAAGGCAGCCTGTCCCATTTCCTTTTCATAATCGCCCTTGGCATAAGCAACATTGCTCAAGGCCCGGAGCATTTTATCTTTCGCCAGTTTCTTCATAACCTCTGCAAGATCAGCGTCCAGAGTACCACGCTTCACATAGCGGTTTATGGTGTTCAGCCGCTTCTCATAAATCTGTTTCAGCGGATGATCGTCCGCAAGCTCCCGCTGTTCTCTGCCTTTCAGATTGCCGATCTGCCGGCAAGTGCGGTGCAGCTTATCTCCCGGTGCATAACCGCCGCAGTATTTGGTGTGCCTTGCGTTGGTGGTCAGAAACCATTTGCCGCAGATCCGGCATTTTTTCGGTGCATGACCAACACACAAGCCCTCAAAGAGATCAGAACGGAACATTCCCACAAAGGATACATAGTGCATCCGTTTGACGAGCTTCGCCACATCCTCGCCGGGACGGACAGTTGTCACATACTGAATAGAGTTGTTCGCAACAGACATCCAGGCATTGCCCTCCGTGATAGAAAACTCCGGCGGGAAATAGCTGCCGAACATTTTTGCAAAGCCCTCTGCGGTACGGTCTGCTTCGTTGCTGTCTGATTTTTCCGCAAAATCAAGCACTGCGGTTTGGTATTCCCTAAGAGAATATGCCAAATGTCCGAATACAGCGGTATAACGTTGGAGCATCGCCGCATCAGCATATTTCGGAACTTCTTCAAACGGTAAAGAATTGGTTGCAGCTTTTGTAGCAAACTCCACATATTTTTGTGCGCTGTCCGCAGTAAAAACCTTTTCTATCCGTTCCCGGTGCTTTGGTATATCCATATAGGAGAACGGCGGCGTTTTGCTGAGAATCTCTAACATTGTCAATGCAGCTTCCCTTGCCATAGGAAAGAGTGCAGAAGCGTCCTGTCCGGCGTTCAGCATTCCAAGCAGTAGATTAATTTTCTGGCATTGTTCATTCATTTTGGCAAGAGTATCCGCCGAAACATTCAGCGCATCACAGGCAAGAGTGCCGATAGGAAGTGCTTTGTCCTCATATATGATTGTATCCTGCCAAAAATCCAATGTCATCAATTCTTGATTCATGCTTGCTCTCCTGTCCTGTTTTTTCATTTCTTTCATTATATCATGCAAATGTGAAGAAATCTACATCCTCCGAAAAGCTGTCCTGTTTTTTGAAATGGGGTTGTCCACCGATTAGCCTGTTTTTTGAAAAATCCGGCATAACAATAGTAGACGGAGCGAAGCACCTGCCAATCACGGCGGGTGTTTCGTGCTTTCTGAATACTATGAACGGAGGTTTTCTATGACAATCTATGAAACCATCAAGGTGGCAATCAGCGTAAAGCAAGCCGCCGAACACTACGGGCTGAAAGTCAACCGAAACGGCATGGCTTGCTGCCCGTTCCACAATGACAGGCATCCGAGCATGAGGCTGAATGAGGATTATTTCTTCTGCTTTGGCTGCGGAGTCAAGGGGGATGTGATCGACTTCGTGGCAAGGTCGTTCGATCTGAGCAGCTATGAAGCAGCACAAAAGCTGGCTTCGGATTTTGGGCTTGACCCGAAACCGCCCACTTCCGCAGCTATGCTCAAGCCCAAACGTCCCTATATCCGTCAGTTTCGGGAGGACGAAATGCTGTGCTTCCGGGTGCTGATGGATTATCTGCATCTGCTGGAAGATTGGAAAGTGCGATATGCACCGAAAACACCGGACGATGATCTGGATGACCGTTTTGTGGAAGCCTGCCAGATGATTGATTATATCGAATATCTGGCAGATATTTTGACAGTCGGTGATTTAGAAGAACGGGTTGCCGTGGTGGACGAGCTAATGAAGGAGAGCAAGATTGCTTTCCTTCGGAACTATGTGGCACGGAAACGAAAGGAGGGGTTGTCCCATGGGGAAGAAAGGTAAAATGCCGGATATGAATCTGCCGATCTGGTTTGACGGGCAGAACATCAATGAAGCTCTGTTCTGTGAAGAATTTCTGCGTGAGCGCAGAATCATCTTCGCAAACGGAGCTTTTTTTACGCCCGATGGTCGGGTAACAGACGATCTCCCTCTCCGGGGTGAGATTTACGACAAGCTGAAATTCTGTGCCGTGAACAACATCCCCCGGAAGATCACCAATATTCTGGAGGTGCTGAAACTGGAAGCACAAGTGCCTGACTTTCCTCCGGAGCAGGATCGGATTCATGTTGCCAACGGTACGCTGCTGCAGAACGGAACATTCACTGAGGGCAGACCTGCTATCGTGCGGAGCCGTCTGCCTGTTGCCTACAATCCCGATGCTCCTGCTCCTGTGGTCTGGCTGAACTTTCTGGATGACCTGCTTCATACAGAGGACATTCCCACTTTGCAGGAGTTTATCGGCTACTGCCTGATTCCCTCCAACAAAGGACAGCGCATGATGGTGATTAAGGGCAACGGCGGCGAGGGTAAATCCCAAATCGGTGCGGTGCTTTCGGCAATCTTTGGCATGAATATGAAAGACGGCAGCATCGGAAAGATTTCCGAAAACCGCTTTGCCCGTGCCGATCTGGAACATATCCTCTTGTGCGTGGATGATGATATGCGGATGGAAGCTCTGCGCCAGACCAACTATGTGAAATCCATCGTGACAGCACAGGGCAAGATGGATTTGGAACGCAAGGGCAAGCAGAGTTATCAGGGCTGGATGTTCGCCCGGCTGCTTGCGTTCAGCAACGGTGATTTGCAAGCTCTTTATGATCGCAGTGACGGATTTTATCGCAGACAGCTTGTGCTGACCACCAAGGAAAAGCCTGTGGATAGAGCTGATGATCCTGACCTTGCGGAGAAGATGAAAGCCGAAGCCGAGGGCATCTTCCTGTGGGCATTGGAGGGATTGCAGCGGCTTGTTGCCAACAACTTCAAATTCACAGAGAGTGACCGTATCCGGGAAAACCGGGAAGCGGTCAAGCGTGACAATAATAATATCTTTGATTTCATGGAATCGGAGGGATACATCCGGTGCAAAGCGGATGCGTCCATCAGCTCCAAGGATTTCTATGAAATCTACCGGATGTGGTGCGAAGAAAATTCCCTTGCACCGCTGAAAGCCCGCAGCTTCAGCGACGCCATGATTGCCAATGCCGGGAGATTCAATCTGGAACATTGCAACAACATCACCAACTCTGCCGGACGGCGGGTGTGGGGATTTATGGGTGTGGAAGCTGTGGCAAGACCTCATATAAATGGGTTTTACGATGTTTCGTCATGTACGTACGTACCGGAGGAATGGCGGGATTGATTTTGCCAGTCATGCTCTGTACGTATGTACGCAGCATTTACCCCTGTTTTCTCCCATTATAGGAAACAACGGCTTTCAGAGACAACCTGTTTTCGGGTATTGAAAATCAATGGCAATGGAAACAGCAAAGTTTTTGACCGCAGGACGAAGCTATTTCACGAAATCGTGCTTCTCTGAACCGTGTACCCTGTTCACGGAACAATAGATGTTTTCATTTTTCCAGACCAAATCACACGAAACAGTAAAGCGGGATATGGTCATATATGGACAGGACATCACAAGCAAAATTCTGAACGGATTTCAGAGATTGCAGATTTTTCACTGTTCGGTGTATCTGTTCCGTTTTGGGGTGCAGAGATTGTACCGAACCACAAACAGAATTATGAAGGATTTTTCAATATGAATGTACGCAATGAAATCAAGGCACAGATCATCCGTGCTGGGATGACCATGCAGGAAGTTGTTGACCTGCTCTCGGACGAGTACGGATGGAGCGACAGCGTTTCCAACCTGTCCGCAAAATTACAGCGGGAAAGCATCCGATACAAGGAAGTATTGGAGCTTGCCGATGTGCTGGGATGCGACATTGTATGGCAGCAAAGACGGGAGAAGTGATGCCCCCGGCAACAGCCCCTCGCATCTCCCGTCCCCATAGGCACACCGCAGTGCTGCCTATGGATGGCAGTGAAAGACGCTGCCAACGTCTGCAAGAAACGTTCCGCAGAACAGCTTCATGCAGACGGGCTGACCATGGGAAAAGTTGCAGACATTTTGCCTTGGTCAGCAGAGGTCACCGCAGTGACCGCATACCCCCTCGGGAGAGCCCACGGCACTTTGCAGCCAGAATGGATGAAAGTGTTATAGTGGGTTATTACACTTCCGCAGAAGTGCATCCCCGCAGCCCCGCCCGTCTGCTACTCTCGAAAGAAAGGAAAAAACCTATGGCAAGAAACGATGGAATTGACCGTACCTTTGCCCGTAACCAGGACTTGCCCACCCTCGACGATGTGGCGAAAGTTCAGGAGCATAACGAGCGAGAAAAAGACAGCTACTCCAATCAAGATATTGATACCACCCAGACCCACCGCAATGTCCACTTCAAGAAACCTACCGACAGCTATGCCGCCATGTTCGATCAGATGATTGCAGATGGTGTTATCTCCACCCGTGGTCTGAAAGCCGATGCGGTGAAATATGGGGAGCTGCTGTTTGATGTAAACTCTGCCTACTTCCACAACCACGGCGGCTATGAATATGCCAAACAGTTCTATGCCGATGCCTACAAAGCCGCCGTGGAGATTGTGGGCGGCGAGCAGTATATCCTCTCCGCTGTGATGCACGCCGATGAGCGCAACCGGGCAATGTCCGAAGCCCTGGGCGAGGATGTGTATCACTACCACCTCCATGTGGTTTATATCCCGGTGGTGGAAAAGCAAATCCTGTGGTCGAAGCGGTGCAAGGATGAATTCCTCCGGGGAACGGTAAAAGAAACGATCACACAGGTCAGCCGCAGTAAGAAATGGGAATCCAAACCCGTTCTCAATGAAGATGGCAATCCGATGTTGAACGCAAAAGGGAAAAAGATTTTGAAGTCGTCCTACAGTGTGCTGCAGGATGACTTTTTTAATTTCATGCGAGCCGCCGGATATACCGATGTGGAGCGTGGAGAGCGTGGCAGTACCGAGGAACATCTGACGGTGACACAGTTCAAGGTACAGGCCGAACAGCACCGCCTGGAAACTGTGACCGGACAGGTGGAACAGGCCGAGCAGAGTTTGGCGGATGCCAAGGCTGCTACGGAGAAGCAGAAAAAGAAACTGGAAGCTCTGCAAAAGGAAACCAAGGCAGCAAAGACCATTGCGCTGACGGTGCAGGATATTGAGGAAATGGGCAAGAAAAATGCCCTCACCGGAAATGTCTCGCTCACGCCGGATCAGTGCGATACACTCAAACGCTATGCGGTCAACGGCATTATTGCCAATGCTGACAATAAGCGTTTGAAAGAGAAACTGGCTTCTGCTGAAAAAACAATTTCCATCTGGAAACAGCGGTATGAAGCAGTAAACGAAAAATATATGGAACTGAAACAGAAAGCCCAGCCTTTCTTGGATGCGATAGAGATTGCGTCTGAAAGGGTTTGGGCTTTTGTTCATGCCATTCTCGCCAGAGGAAAGGAAACACAGGAACATAAGCACCCTGCCCGTAAGCGTAGGCAGGATATGGAAATTTAAGAAAGGAACTATTTGCCTATGAATAAAACCGTAGAGGAAATTAACAAGATGATTATGGAAGATGCCCCGATGGAAGAAATCAATGATGCCATCGGCTATATTGATATTTACTCCTGCTTCGACCCGATTTTTGAGCCGCCCATTGATTTTTTGGAAGAATGCCGCAAGCATTGGGAAACAGCGCAGTCTTCTTTCCGCAAAACCATTGAGCGTAAGATCGGGAACACATGGTATGTGATTGAAACAGAATGTGACGGGAATGAGCCGCTTGCCGACAAGGTAAAACGGCTCATTTTTTCTGACAAGGGGGTGATTTGTTAATGACTGCGACACAAAAGCATGATATAATTCCAGTATGCACAACGGTACTGTCGGCTGACCAACAACCGAAGGAGGATATTATGTTGGATCAGCAGAAAATTACCATTCTCTACTGTCGTTTGAGCAATGAGGATGCCCAAGATGGAGAGAGTAACAGTATCGCAAATCAGCGAGAGTATTTAACCCGATATGCCCGTAACCACGGGTATACAAACCTGAAAATTCTGGTGGATGACGGTTATACGGGGACGAACTTTGTTGAGGTAAGATAACGTAACCTTTTTTGCAGAGGGCGTTATCTTACCTCTTTTTGATGTATGTTAGATAGCATAACTCTTTACGTCGGCTCCTATCTGTCTGAAATAGGAGATACTTTCGGTAGGCTTGTCGCCCGTATCAACTCTGCCGACAAAGCTATAAAAGATTTCGATTTTGCGGGTGTTCGTTTCCTTATCCAGTTCGTGAATAAGAATACGGTCAATAAATTCATGGACGTTTTCGTAGGTCAGTTCGGTAATGGCGGTGTATCTGCGTACCAGTGCGACAAACCTTTTCACGTCCGCGCTGCGCTCGGTGGCGTTGTCGATTTCCTGTGACAGCTCCGCAATCCTCCGGGTCAGCGTCTTTTTTTCTTCATCATAGCCGGAAGTCAGAAAAGCAAACTGTTCATCAGAAAGTTTCCCTAAAGCGTTGTCCTCGTAGAGCTTGCGGAATAAGATGTTCAGCTCGCTAATGCGGCTCTGCGCCTTGTCAAGCTCTTTCCGCTGCTGTGTCAGCGTCTTTTGTACTGCCTTTGCGCTGCACTCGTTGGCGGTTTCGATAAACTCCTGTTCATGCTCTTTCACATAGGACAGCACCCTCTGTAAATCAGCAAGGACAAGTTCTTTAAGGACGCTCTTTCGGATATAATGGGTAGTGCAAAGCTCGCCAGTCCTTATCCTGTTTCGGTACTTTCCGCAAGTGTAGGCGTGTTTGCGTTCCAGTGTCCCGGCTCCCTGTTGCAGATACATTTTATAGCCGCAATCCCCACAAAAGAGAAGTCCCGAAAAAATGTCAATTTCATCAACCTTTGTAGGGCGGTGTTTGGTAGCAATCCGTTTCTGTGCAAGGTCAAAGGTTTCTTCGTCAATCAAAGGTTCGTGCGTGTTGGGGAAAAAGTATTGCTTTTCCTCCGGGTTCTTTTTCGTCTTTTTCGATTTGTAAGATACCTTATAGCTCTTGCCCGTAATGGTATGCCCCAAATATTCTTTGCGTCCAAGAATATCATACAGTGTCTTATCCGGCCAGTTATAAATACAGGTCGGGTGCGGGCGCGGGTGGCGGCAACTGCCGGAACGACGGTAGCGCAGTTCTGAAACAGTAAGTACCTCATGTTCCCGTAGCCAGTTCTGGATTTCGCAGATACGGTCGCCGCGCACATACATAGCGAAAATCTGTTTTACAATGTGCGCCGTTTCCGGGTCGGGCAATAGATGATTGCGGTCGTTTGGGTCGGCTATGTAACCATACGGCACTTCGCCGTTGACACGCTCGCCTTTCTGTGCCTTTGCCTGTTTAACAGCCCGGATTTTCTTTGAGGTGTCGCGGGCGTAAAACTCGTTGAACCAGTTCCGCAGAGGGGTAAACTCGTTATCTTCCCTCGCTGTGTCTACACCGTCGTTAATGGCAATGTAGCGCACTTCATATTCGGGGAAAACAATCTCTATCAGTTCGCCGGTTTTCAGATAATTGCGTCCCAGACGGGAAAGGTCTTTTGTTATGACGGTCGCCACGTTCCCGGCTTCAACCTCATGCAGCATGGCTTGAAGCCCCTCACGCTCGAAACTCACGCCGGAAAATCCGTCGTCTACAAAAAAGCGCGTATTGAAAAAGTGGTGTTCGTCAGCGTACTTTTGTAAAATCAGCTTTTGGTTCTGTATGCTCTCGCTTTCCCCGGCCTGCATATCTTCCTGGCTCAATCTGCAATATAAAGCGGTAATCTTGTCTGTCTGTAACATTTTGTCCTCCTTTCCGACGACAGACAAGCATGGTATTTGTACTGTCTATATTATACCACATACCGCTGCCTGTGTCATGTATAAAATGTGAAGAAACGCCCTATTTTCGGGCGTTTGCGGGGTTCAGCTCCATGTCTTTGCGAATGAGCTTTTTTATCTTTTTATCCAGTGTGTCCGTTGCGCGTTCACTTGCAGACGAACATACAAGGTAAGTAACTTTTCCGATTTTATGCTCCGTTGTGGTAACGGGCGTTTGGTTTTGCGTCAAAGAAAATCCCCCTTTCTTTCGCAAACATATAATACAGTCTATGAATAGCAGCAAGTCCACTATTCAATAAAACAAAGGCTTTAATCGGACGGTTATTAGCATAACCTCATGGGAATTTCACCCCGGCATGGTTCTCATGCAGCCCTACCCATTGCCTGCGACGCTCTTAACGCTCGGACTGTGGCTGTAAGGAAGTATCATTGTATATTCTGCGTGTCGTTGCCCGCAAACCGCTACACTTGCTTTCCGGCGCGGTGTTGGTCGCTCGGCTGTCCGGGCGGTGATAACCTCGCCCGGATAGCGTCATGGCGCACCCGCCGTATGGCTCGACGCAAAAGGAACGTATCCGATTTGCCCTATGCTGCGCCGCCGTTATCTTGCGCCGCTTTCTTTTTCAAGGTTCAAAATGGCTGTGCTACCCGCGTCAACAGCGGAACGGAAAAGGGGGTGAGAGAAAGCGTCCCGCCGCCGTTGCGGTTATTCCTCTGTCCTAAAGGTGAGGACAGCCATCATCAGTTTTGCTTGCAGCCGTTCCCGAATGTCGTGGTCTACGCCGAAATAGACGTTCCCGCGCTCGTCGTACAGCTTCCGCATGGAGAGGCGGGCTATGTAGCCGCTAAAATGCTGCAAGACAATCTTCATGGCGTCCGGGTCACCCTTTGTCGCTGCCACAATGACAGGATAGGGAACAAGGGCATTTTCCGGGTAGCCGGGTTCGTTACCATTCGTCCCATTCATCAGCATTTTCCTCCAGATATTTTCTTAATTTCTCAAAAGAGCTTGTCCGCCTGTACTGTATCGTGCTTCTCGATGTATTGAACAACTTCGCAATCTCGGTGTCGTTCATTCCCTCGAAATAGTACAGGAGTACGGCTTTGCGCTTTTCTTCCGGCAAAGTACGGATTGCTTCAAGAAGCAGCTTCGGCGTGATTTTCTTCCCGGCTTTCTCAAAGACGGTTTCGGCGGTTTCCCGTTTGAAATATTCATCAAAGGTATGAAGCTGCCGCGCTTCGTCTAAGGGCAAATCGGAAAAGGTGACTTCCCTTGCCTTATGCCTGTGCAGCTCCCTGTGAGCGTCACACGCTTCATTGTGCAGCACCGTATTACAAAACTTCTGAAAAGCACATTGTTTGTAAAACTCCCTGCTATTAGGTTCCACATTCTCACCTCCTTTCTCGTTGGAAAGTTGGTGGTGCTTCCCCCTTTTCGCGGGGCAATACGGCGTTTTTGAAAAACGCCGAAGATTTTTTGAAATTTTTTCAAAAAATTTTTTGAGCAGCAAAATACGCCTGTCCGAAAAGCCCGGACAGGCGTATAGGTATTGTAAGCAGTATTTAGATGATTAGACAGTTCATAGTCAAGGGTAGAGAGGTTCCCGGCGGTGGTCGGGCTTTTTTTGATATGTCAATGACCGTCGGATTTTGTCGATAGGGTATGTGCTTCATGGCGGCTACCTCCTTTAGCCGCCGCTTTTAACAGTGATACCGCGTCATTTCATTAGAAGATAAAAAGAAACGGCGGCTTTGATTTTTCAAAGCTGCTGCGGAAATCAAAGAACGACAAGCAACAGTTCTGATTTTGCTCCAATATGGTTATTAGGGGCACAAATTAAAATCAAAAAAGAGCCGATAACAGCAGTATTTCAAACTGCATATTATCGGCTCTGCGTCTGTGCGTCTGGCTCTTTTAATTAAATTATTTCTGTTGTTTTTTGGCTTTATTATATGTATTAGCTAACTGTCCACAAGCTGCTTTAATCTCTCTACCATGAGAAACTCTCATGGTAACTTCAAGTCCTGTTTGCTCTAATTGATGTTTGAACGCAACCATTTCTTGTTTTTGTGGTGCTCTAATTTTTGAATTACTCGTCGGGTTGTATTGCAGCACGTTAATCATAACATTTTTGCCCTTAAACCATTTTGCAAGTTGCCTTATATCTGAGGAACGGTCATTTATACCTGGTAAAAGCAAATACGCAAATACCACTTTTCGATTATGCCTTTGAGAATAGGACAATGCTTGCTTAACAACATCTTCAATAGCGTACATGTGCATATGAGGAATGATACAGTTTCTCGCAGCCTGTGTTGCTGCATGTAAAGATATTGTCAACTGAATTTTTAGATGTTCTTCGCGCAATTTTTTTAATTGATTAACTGGACCAACTGTTGATACGGTAATGCCGTCGGTTGGAAAGTTAAGTCCATTTCTATCTCGAAGAATATGGATTGCTGCAATCAAGTTGTCGTAATTGAATAAAGGTTCTCCCATTCCCATAAAAACGATACGATTTACTTTTTGACGTATCAATACAACCTGCTGCACAATTTCAGACGGTGTTAGATTACGAACAAAACCATTGCGTCCGGACTCACAAAAAATACAGCCAACAGAACAACCAACTTGCGTACTTACGCAAACAGTCCCACCATCTCGCCGTTTAATAAAAACCGTTTCAATATACCTGTTATCTTTCAATTCATAAACATACTTTTCAGTATCGCTACTTTTATAGACTTTTTTTGTTGATATTGATAGATTTTCTTTGTGAAATGGCTGTTTATACAATTCCGTATATAAGGCTCTTGCTTTATCCTCTCCAATTACTTCCGACATTTCTTTGTAAGTAAATCCGTATGGGTCATTCAATATTTCCGTAGGTGTACTTTTAGGTAAGTGTTTCATTTAAATATCCTTCCTTTTCAAAATTAAAAAGTTTGTTTTTCAGAGTTTTTGATTATGATTTCTAGTTTTTCAACATCAACGATATGCGTTAATTTACATTTAGGGCAGAAAAGAGGAAAATTTCTTAATACCGTATTATAAAATACTTGAACCCTCGTCTTTCCGTTACAAATTGGACATTTTATCCAATATTTTTCAAGCATAATATTTCTCCTTTTGCGCAAAAAAATGCAGGTCAATTCTCAACATGAGCATTGACCTGCATTTATACATATAATACTACAACAAAATTAAGGCATAGTTTTTATACTATGTCTATACGTCGTTAGTTTTGTTGTATAGCATACGCAAAATAAGCATGACAAAAAAGCCCATATTGAAAATGGGAAAAATCTTTTTTGATTTCAATGCTTATCGAATACGCATGCTATGTAACATAAACATTCCCCCCCTTTTATATAATATTATATACAAAAGCAGCTTGTTGTCAACATATATATATATGAATTATTTTGGCTAACTGATAGAACTATGTAGACATATCCAAGAAGAAAGGGGAACAGTAAAATGTAAGAGGGTGAATAACTATGGCAAAAAGACCAGTACCAAAATACGACTTCAAGGCTTTTGGGGCAGCGATAAAGGCAGCGCGTGAAGGACGCAAGGAAAGCCGCAAGAAAGTAGGCGACGAAATGTTTATCTCGCCGCGCTACCTTGCGAACATTGAGAACAAGGGGCAGCACCCAAGTTTACAGATATTCTTTGAGCTGATACAGCGTTACCATATATCCGTAGACCAATTCCTGTTAGACACGCCCGCTGCAAAGGACACAAAGCGGCGGCAGCTTGACGCGCTCCTTGACGGTATGAGCGATACAGGCATATGGATTGTGACCGCAACGGCAAAAGAGATTTCCGAAGTCGAAAAAGAGGGCGAATAGGAATGTCCGGCTTAAAACTGAACAGGATTTAGAGAGCGTTGTAATCTTTTTTGAGATTGCAGCGTTTTTCTTTTGCGGAAGTTTGGCAAAATCGCTTTTTCTCCGTAGTAGGGGATAAGAGCCTAAAGGATAAAAACATTCGTAGCAAGCATAGGAAGCGGGTACCCACTTCCGTATTTTCCCCCTCCCGCGCTGCGGCGCGTCGGTTGAAAATTGCTTGTTGGGAAGTGTCCCAAACCCTCGGAACGGAAAGGAAAGGAGCGAATACATGGACGGACGCAAAAGGACGGTACAAATCAAATTCAGAGTGACGGAAGCGGAACGGGATTTAATACTGGAAAAAATGAAGCTCGTACCCACCCGGAACATGGCGGCGTATCTGCGGAAGATTGCCATTGACGGATATATCATTCAGATAGACCACGCCGACATAAAGGCTATGACCGCAGAGATACAAAAAATCGGTGTCAACGTCAACCAGATAGCACGCCGCGTAAACGCGACGGGGAACGCATACCAAGAGGACATAGAGGAAATAAAGGGGGTGCTTGCGGAGATATGGCGGTTACAAAGATTAAGCCTATTAAAAGCACTCTAAGCAAAGCCCTTGACTATATCGAAAACCCGGACAAGACGGACGGAAAAATGCTTGTGTCCTCTTTCGGCTGCTCCTATGAAACGGCAGATATTGAGTTTGAATATACATTGTCCCAAGCACTCCAAAAGGGGAACAATTTAGCCTTTCATCTGATACAGTCCTTTGAGCCGGGGGAAGTGGATTATCAGAAAGCCCATGAAATCGGAAAGCAGCTTGCCGACGCGGTAACAAAGGGGCAACATGAGTATGTTGTGACGACGCACATTGACAAGGGGCATATCCATAACCACATTATTTTCTGCGCGGTGAACTTCGTAGACCACCACAAATACAATTCCAACAAAAGGAGCTATTACGGTATACGGAACATGAGCGACAAGCTGTGCCGGGAAAATGGCTTGTCCGTCGTCGTCCCCGGCAAGGGCAGCAAGGGAAAGAGCTATGCAGAGTACCAGGCAGAAAAGACGGGTACAAGTTGGAAAGGCAAACTGAAAACCGCCGTTGACGCACTTATCCCCCAAGTTTCCAGTTTTGAGGAATTGCTAACGCGGTTACAGGCGGCGGGCTATGAGATAAAGCCGGGGAAATATGTATCATGCCGCGCCCCCGGACAGGAACGCTTCACCCGCCTAAAAACCCTCGGCGCAGACTATACAGAGGAAGCCATAAGGGAACGGATAGCGGGCAGACGGACAAAGGCGGCGAAAGCCCCCAGAGAGCAGCGCGGCGTTTCGCTGCTTATCGACATTGAGAACAGTATCAAGGCGGCGCAGAGTAAGGGCTATGAACAGTGGGCGAAAATCCACAATCTGAAACAGGCGGCAAAGACTATGAACTTTCTCACCGAAAACAAGATTGAACAGTACGCGGATTTAGTTAGCCGGATTGAGGAAATGGCAGCGGAAAGCGGACAGGCGGCAGACGCATTGAAGAACGCCGAAAAGCGGCTTGCGGACATGGCGGTGCTTATCAAGAATGTTTCCACCTACCAAAAGACAAAGCCCGTCTATGACGCATACCGCAAGGCAAGGAACAGGGAGAAATACCGCGCCGGACAGGAACAGGCGATTATCTTACATGAAGCCGCTGCAAGGTCATTGAAAGCAACGGGCATTGCAAAGCTCCCGAACCTCGCCGCGCTGCAATCGGAGTATGAAGCCCTTCAAGCGCAGAAAGAAGCCCTTTACGCCGACTATGGGAAGCTGAAAAAGAAAGTCCGGGAATATGACATTATCAAGCAGAACATTGACAACATTTTACAGGCAGACAGACAGCCGGAACGGGAAAAGGGAATGGAACACTGATTAAGCAAAAAATGATTTTCGTATAGAAACAGAAAGCGGTATGTGGTATAATAAAATTATCTACAACTTTTGAAAGGATTTGATAGTACATGACAAAAGGAACACCAGCTAATATTAGTCAGCTTGTCAAAGACGCAAACAATAAATCATCATGGAAAATTAGGCTTGCTGCGTTGAATGAACTAAAACAATATGATTGTCAACAATCAAGAGATGTTATTACTCGTCTTGCTCTCCATGACAAAGTTTATAAAGTTAAAGAGGAAGCATTTAGAGCAGCACAAGCTATGGGGATTACTTACCGCGGAAATCCTATTCGCTTAGGACGTAAAGATATTGGTTTTAAGACAAAAGACTTTACTAAAGTTTTTCTACGTATCAAACGTGAAAAATCAATGGAAGAATTAGATTTACAATTATTCAAGGAAGCGTTCAAAACAATCGCGGCAGAAATGTATGATGTAATGGAATTTGAAAAGGGTCAAAAATTTGATGATTGGATTACAAATACATACAAATGTTTGCCAAAGAAATAAAAAGAACAGGGCGCGGAAAGTCAGTATATGACTTCCGCGCCCTGTCTTTTTGTGGGTGCTGTTGTGGTAAATGTTACGCAATAGAACGCCATTTTCGGGGGAAAAGGTATAAAGTATCGCCTATCCGATTTTCCCGCCCGGAAAGCCTTGCAAATCAAGGGATTTTCCGCGCCTACTGCGTAACAGGGGCGCGTCTTTTCCTCATGCGCTCGGCGGCCTGTCTGCGGGTGATACGCTTCCGGCAGTCGGGGCAGTATTTGACGCTGTTAGAGCTTGACGCAAAGGACGTGCCGCACTCGGTACATTTCTTCCTGTCCCCGGTTTGGTAAAGCTCCGCATAGAGCAGCTTATCAGCGGGAAGCACCGCAACCTTAAACCACTTGCAGAGAAGCGAATAGGAAATGAGCTGCGGACATACGCACTCGTCCCCGTCGTCCAGTAAGATACAGTTTCCATTATCGCAGTTGCAGCACGTCCGGCGCACAAGGGCGTTGACTTTCCGGCTCTGGGGCGGCGTCAGCCGCTTGACCTCGCTCATACTTCATCAGCGGCGTAAATGGGAAGCCCCGCAAACTCCGCTTCGGTCATGGCTTCCACTTTGGAGAGGGTACGGGCAGCAAAGCCCCGCATTTCCCCGTCCATAAAGGGCAGCGCGGCGTTCATGGCGACGATAAGCCCCTGTCGGCTCCCGGTCTTGTAAATGCTCAAAAGGTTTGTTTCTTCTACGGTCAGTTTTGTCATGTTCACACCTCCAAATCGTGATTTTTATTCTTTGCCGCCGCCTTTTTCGGGGCGGTCTTTGCCTTGTCTGTTTTAAGCTGCGCCCGGATAGAGGGGCGGGGCTTCCGTATCTCCCTGTCCCGGTTCTCCCTCTTGTCAATCAGCGCATACGTCCCATGTCTGCCCTCGATTTTGGAAAAGGAAAGGGTCTTGTAGGGCAGCATGGAGAAAAGACGGTCAGTGTCCTTTGTAGCCGCAAGCTGCATGAACGCCGGGGAAAGCTCTACCATGAAATGGGTCTTGTTTGGGCTGTTCGGCGTGTCGTGCCGCTTCATTTCCCACACAATGCGCCGCGCTTCCGTTTCAATCAGCCCGTCCCGCAATGCGGCGATATGCGCCTTGAAATCTCCCGGCGGAAGCTGCTCCCGGCTGCGCCGTTCTTCCTGTAAGAGCGATTGCAGCGCGTCCGGGTCGTTGGGTACGGCTTCAAAGCGTTCAAACTTCCCAAGCTGCGGGTCTGGGGTTCCGTCAAAATATCTCCCGGCTTTCTGTACCCTTTCCCCACGCTCATAAAACAGCTTCACCGTATCGGCGGGCAGCTCCTTTTCCTTGACGCGCTCATAATGGCGGGAATAGTCAAGCTCATACAGATTGCCCTTGATTTTCCCGCGCTCCTTTCCCGTCAGCTCGATTGCATAGGCAAGTACGCGGTCGCTTGTCTGCTCCATGTAGAAACGCCATGTATTGTGGGGCGCGGTGTCCTTTAGGAAAACGTCGCGCTCCCTAAAGCAATGCGTCCCGGACGGGCGGCAGAACCACAAAAGGGTCTTGTCCTCCCTGTGGGGGCTTGCCGCCGCCTTTGCGATAATCTCCTTGTCAATCTCCAAGTCGCTCTGGTAAAAGCCTGTATTCTGCTTCATAATCGCTTCAAGGGAAGCGAACAAATCCACGTTTTCAAATCTGCTCTGTTCCGGCATGGGTCAGCTCCTTTCCAAGTCCTGTGACTTCTGCTTTGCGTTTTTCTTCTGCGCCTTTTCCTTGTCGGCTCTAAGCTGCGCCCGGATAGAGGGCTTCTTTTCCGGCTTCGCTCCCTTGACGCGCTCCTTGTCGGCTTTGACCGCATTAGCCAGGTCAACAAGGGAAATCGTTTCTCCCGCCTTGACCTTTGCTTCCAGTTCGTCAACGGTAGGGGTGTTGTTGATGATACCGTCAAAGTTGTTGTCGTTCTGCTCTACGGTGTCCTCGACGTGCTTCAAAGGGTTTGCCTTTTCCGGCTGCTCTGCGGCAACGGCAAACGCCCGCGTCCCGTTCCCCATAATCAGATACTTTCCGTCGTCGGATTGATGATGAAAGCCATATCCGGCGGCTTCTATCTGCTCCCGGCTCATGGCGGTTACATGGAAAGTCCCTCTCGATGTTTTGACAGTTTCGCCCGTTTCCAAGTCGTCCGGGGTAAGCTGTTTCTGCTCCTGTAAAAACTCCGGCACTTGCCGGAAACCCGCGCTGTCAACATAGTGCGCCGCGTCCTGTCCGTCCTGATGAAGCACTACCACGTCGGAAACGGAAAGGCTGTGTCCCTTAAAGTCTTTGGGGTGGTCGATATTGAAACGGGTATAAATATCTTCAAGGGAAGTCCCCGGCGCAAGGGGCGCGGAATAGACAAGCTCATAGTTCGCCCTGTCAACCACATTCCCCGCCGCCTGCAGGCGGTCGTAAGGCTCAAAGCGCAAGTCCCTTGTTTCGTCCCCGCCTTTTATCTGGTAAATGGAAAAGGTGTCCTTGTCCGGCTCGGCGGTCTTTGCCGTTTCCTGTGCCTTTGCGTAGAGCTGCTTTACGTCGCCCTCGGTCAGCTCCCCGCTTTTGAGCTGCCCCATAAGCTCGCGGCATTTCTCCGGCGTTCCGGCGAAAAGAACGTCGCCCATTTTCGCCCGCCCGTTCTCCTGTGTCACATAGGCTTGCAAGAGGTAGCTGTTTTCCCGGCTGTCGCCGTAAGGGTTCCGGCGCACTCTGTAAATCGTTTCCGGGGTAAAGGCTTCTTTCGGGGCTGCGTCCGCTTTTTCCTGTGCGCCGGATTTCCCCGGTGCGTCTGCTTCCGGCTCCGGCTTCTCTTTCCCGGCTGTATCTGCCTTTTCCGGGGCTTCCGGCTGCGGCTGCTCCGGCGCGGCTGCCTGTTCCTCTCTGGTGGGCTGCTCCTGTCCGGCGGTTTGCTCCTTGTCCTGTGCCTTTTGCAGTTCCGCAAGATTTTCGTCTATGGAATTGATAATCTCGGCGGCTGCGCTGCGTATCGTTTCAAGGGAGCTTTTCAGTTCGGACAGCTCCCGCCCGCTGCTCCACCCGGCGACGTAGCCGAAAGAGTAGTCCGACGTGTCAAGCCCGTAATGTTGGCAGACGGTATAGGCGACGCTTTCCGCTTCGACTTCGCGGGTGCGGCGGTCAACGCGGGGCTGCTGTTCATCTTTGGGCGCGTTGAGGTCAATGTCGTGCAGCTTCGCATGGGCGATTTCGTGAATGGTGGTCTTTAAGGTCTGCAATTCGCTCATGCCCTCGTTGATAGCAATGCGCTTGTCCTCCAAGTGGTAGTAGCCATGAGAGCCGCCCTCGATATTCTCAAAGGCGATAGGGACGGGGGAAGTCTTTTCAAGGGCTGCGAAAAAATCCTTGTAGCGGTCAACGTCGCCCGTCAGCTCGTCCACCGCAATGTCCGGCAGCTCCTTTCCCTCGGTCTGGGAAACGTCGAAAACAGACACTACCTTGTAGGCGGGTATCTTGATTTCCTTTTCCTCGGTGACGGGCTTTCCGTCCTTGCCGATAATGGGCTTTTGTGTGTGCGGGTCTATCTTCTCCACTTCCTGTCTGATTTTGAACGGCGACGGGGCAATGATTTTAATCCCCTTTTGCCCTTTCATCACGTTGCGCCCGAAATTATTCTTCCAAGCGGAAAAGCCCGCCACAAGGGAAGCGTCCGGCTTCTGCATGGCGATAAGCAGCGTATTGTTGAAGCTGTAATTATGGAATTTTGACATGACGCGCAGATATTCCTTGTAACGCTCGCTGTCAAAGAGTTCCGTAATGCCCTGTTCCAGACGGTCGGTAATCTCTTTGAGCTTTTCGGCGGGCTTCTCGCTCGTCAGCACGATAGGGATAACCGGGCGCGGCTCCTGTGGCTGCTCTGCGGACTGTGCCGTTCTCTGCCCCGGCGCGGCTGCGTCCATTTCTACCTTTGACGGGTCGGGGCGTTCTGCCTGTGGGAAGCTCATTACTTTATACTCTTTGGGAATATCGCTTTCGCGCCCGTTGTACCACTCCGTAAAGGTGTTCTTGTTGTTGTAGATATAGCCCTGGTCGGTAAAGCGTCCCCCGTCATTGATAGCTGCGTCCCGCCCGTATTCCTCATACATGAAATACTTTTTCGCTTCTTCGGGAAGCTCCAATTCGTCCAGCTCGTCGATAAGGTAATAGCCGTAATCTTCCTCGCTCTGTACGGTAGGATAGAGCCAGTAACAATCAAGGTTCTGTGCAAGGTTGATAAGGTCTTTGATGTTCCCGGCGCGTTCCCCAAGCGTCACCGCCGCCGTAAACTTGTCCCTGTCCTCGTCGCTCTGCATTTCCAAGAGCTTCCCCAGATAGTTCAGCTCGTCAATCCCCGCGCTCTGGATAACGGCAAGCGGCACGTCAAAGGGCTGCTGCTCGGTGTTGGCAAATCCATTGATGAAAAAATCCTGTGGGTTGTCTGCGGTAATGCCGACGCTTTCCATAGCCGCGTGAAGCTGCTGCGTTGTAGTCGGCATGGGAAGCCACACGCCGCCCGGTTCGCCTGTTTCAAAGCGGGTGCGGCTGTCAATCAAAATCGAAAACTGCTCGCTCATTTTTTCTCTCCTTTCCTGTTCCATCATGCGGTGCATAAGCTCAAAATCTTCAATGCTCATGCTCCCGTCAAATACATAGGGGTTAAAATCCTCCCCGTCCCGGTAGGGGTTTTCGGAAAAGGGAAGCCCCGCTTCATGGGCGGTGGCTCTTGCTTCCTCGATAACCTCCGGGGGAAGCCTGTCGTCATGCGCCCCGATAAAACCGTCAATATCGTTCATGCTGTTTTCGTAGTGGTAGCGCACTCCGGCGGTCAGCTCGTCAAGGCTCATATCCTCGCCTAAATGCCCGCAATAGTAGCCGTTAAGGATAACGGCGGCGGGGTCGGTGCTTTTGATTTCCTCTAACCGGCTCCTGTCCTCCGGGTAGAGCGTATCGTCCATATCAAGATGAAAATATTCCGCGTTCCATGAACGCCCCTGTTTCCAGAACGCCACCCATGCGATACCGTCCCTAAGCTCGTCCTGATAGTCCTTTACGGTGTCCCGTAAACTTGCCATAGTTGAAAAACCTCCTTTCTCTGGGGCAGCGTCATAAGCTGCATTTTTTGGCTGCATAGCCTACTACGGCACACCCGCATTTCTGCCAAAGTTTTTTGAAGATTTTCAGAGGGTGAAGCCCTCCGCAAAAGAGGGTTTGGGAAACTTCCCAACAAGCAAAATCCCCGTCCGGCGCGTCAGCGTCGTAACGGGGATTTACGGAAGTGGGTACCCGCTTCCTATGCTTGCTATTCCAGTTTTTAGTTCTTCTGCACTTCGATACGGTAGTTGACGTATTTCCCGCCAGTGTCAGCTAAAACGATAGTCCCGTCGTAGGTCTTGCCTGTTTTCGGGGAATAGAGCTTCTTCACATTCGCCTTGCCGGATTTAAGGAGCGCGGCGGCAATCTTCGCGGAAAAAGCGGTCTTGCGTTCCTCAAAGAAACGGTCGTTCTTCCACATGACAAAGGCACATTCCCTGTTGCTGCAATAGTAGTTTTTCTTCCCCTCATGAACGGGGGAACCGCAACGGGGGCATTTCCCGATAGAGGGCTTTTCCTCTCTGAATAAATCCTTTTTCCCGTCCAGTGCTGCGGCGTGTGTCTGCACAAGCTCCCGCGCCATAGCTTCAATGCCGGACAGAAATTCTCCGGGGTCTGCGGCTCCCTTTGCTATCTGCGTCAGATTGCTTTCCCATTCTGCGGTAAGCTGCGGGGAAGTGAGCATATCCGGCAAGATTGATATAAGGGCGGCTCCGTTCTGTGTGGGGATAAGCTGCTTGCCCTTACGCTCCGCAAAGCCGCCCTTTACCAGTTTTTCAATGACTGCGGCGCGGGTGGCGGGAGTGCCAAGCCCCCGGCGTTCCGCGTCCGGGTCGGTGTCCCCGTTCCCGGCGCGTTCCATAGCAGAGAGAAGCGACGCTTCGCTGTGGGGCTTCGGCGGCGTTGTGGTATGCTCCGTTACTTTTGCGGCGGGTTTTTCAAAGCTCTGTCCCTCGGAAAGCTCCGGCAGCGTCACACCCTCATTTTCCCCGTCCTCCGGGTCGGGTTTGCTTTTCAGCGTCGCCCGGTATCTGCGTTCAATCTCTTTCCAACCGTCCGAAAGTACGGTCTTTCCCCTTGCGGTGAAGTCTGTCCCGGCGCATGAGAAAACCGCCGTAACCGCTTCAAAGATATGTGGCTCGGCGGTAGCAGAGAGCAGACGCGCCCCCGCAAGGGTGAGGATATTCCTCTCGCTTTCCGGCAGCGCGGCAAGTTCTGTCTTTGCAAGCTCCATAGTGGGAATGATTGCGTGGTGGTCTGATACTTTCTTGCTGTCTAATACCTTTGCAATCCCCGGTGTGAAGCCCACGCCCGCCATAAAGGGGAGCTTTTCACAAAGCAGCGTGATAATGCCCGCTGCGGTATCGCCCATGTCGTCGGTGAGGAAGCTGCTGTCCGTCCTCGGATAAGTCAACAGCTGCTTTTCATAAAGGGCTTGTGCAAGGTCAAGGGTCTGCTTCGCGGTGTAGCCGAAAATGCGGTTCGCTTCCCGCTGCAAAGAGGTAAGGTCAAAGAGCTTTGGCGGGGCTGCGGTTTTCTTCTCTCTGGTGAGGGAAACGCATACCGCCTTTCCCGCTTCGCAAGCCCCTTTCAGCGCGTCGGCTTCTGCCTTGTCGGAAATCCTCTCGCTTGCCGCTTCCGCGCCGGATAAGTCAAGACGCACATGGTAATATTTCTCTTTCTGGAAATGGGAGATAGCCGCGTCCCGGTCGGTGAGCATTTTCAAGGTCGGGGTCTGGACGCGCCCCACGTTCAAGGTCTTTCCATACAGGCATGAGAAAAGCCGGGTGGCGTTAATGCCGATAAGCCAGTCAGCCTTTGCGCGGCAGAGGGCAGACGCAAAGAGCGCGTCATATTCCCGCCCGTCTTTGAGGGAAGCAAAGCCCGCCTTGATTGCCCCGTCCTCCATTGAGGAAATCCACAAGCGGCGCATGGGCTTCTTGCAGCCCGCCACTTCGTAGACAAAGCGGAATATCAATTCTCCCTCGCGCCCCGCGTCGCAAGCGTTCACCACTTCCGAAACGTCGGTGCGGTGCATAAGCTCCTTTAAGGTCGCAAACTGCTTCCCCTTGTCCGGGTCAACGGCGTACTGCCATTCCTCCGGCAGAATGGGTAAGCTGTCAAGCTGCCATTTCCTGTACTGCTCCCCGTAGGCGGCGGCTTCCGCAAGCTGTACCAAATGCCCGACGCACCATGAAATGAGGTAGCCGCCGCCCTCGATATATCCGTCCTGTTTTCCCTTAACGCCAAGCGCGGCGGCGATAGTCTGCGCCACGCTCGGCTTTTCTGCAATCACAAGTCTAAGTGCCATGAAAAAATCCTCCTTTCAGCGTTCCGGCGCGGTATGCTTCTTCTCCTGTGCCTGTTTCAGACAATAGCCGATACAGGGGGATTGCGCCTTATAAGGGCAGCGCATACACGCCGGGGATTTTGGAACGGGCGGCGCATTGTCACGCCGCCCGGTGGGTCTTTGTATCATCATTCTTTCTAAAGGGTTCTCGGTGAAAAGCGTCATGCGTCCCTGTCCTCCGCTTCTTCATCTTCGGGAACGTCCAAGCCCTCCCCGTCGTCCGGCTCCGGCTCGTCCTCGTCGTAGTCGTCAAAGTTGAAATCTTCAAGGTCGGTGCCGCCCTTGACGCTCTGCTTCGGCTTCATAAACTTAAAATAGTAGAGTGCGCCCCCGCCGCCAAGAAGTGCCACGACAAGGAAAAGCACAAGCCCGCCCGTATTGCTTTTCTCTTTGGGCTGCTCCGGCGGTTCCTCGGTTTCCGGCTCCGCTTCCTTGCCGCTGCAAGCGGTCATGTTGTCCTTGCAGACGGGGCAGCTCACATTCACTTTCCCGGCCTCGCATTTATCGGTGCAACTGCAAACAGCGGGCGGGGCTGCTGTTTCGGTGCTTCCGTCCTCCATGAGTGCCATAAGGTCGGCTTCGTCCACTTGATTAAGGAAATGTACGGTGTTCTCGCCCTCGTCGTCCCGGTCAATGAGGATATAGAAGTAATTGCCGTTTTTGGTCGTCACTGTGATAAGCTGCTTGTTGCCGCCGAAATCGTCTACAAGGGTCGCGTTCCCGTCCGGGGTAAGGGGTTCTTCCTTTTGGGGTTCCTCATAGACAACGCCGCTGTCGTCGGTGGCGTCCTCGCCCTCCGGGGTCTGTGCAAAGGCGGTGACGGAAAAGCCGCCCGTCAGCATGAGGGCGGCGCAGAGTGCGGTCAAGGTTCTAAGGATTTTCTTATTCATTCTCGGTGTCCTCCATTTCTTCGGTGTCGTGGTCTGCGGGTTCTGCGGGGTAGCCCGGCGCGGATTCCATGCCCGGAATACCGCCGTCTTTCAGCATAGCGGAAAGCTCATGCGGGGAAAGGCGCATGGAGCGCACAAGCTGTACGATTTGCAGATTTTCCGCTTCGGTTTTCTGCGCTTCAAGCCCCCTTAATTTATTCTGGTACTCGGTGATTTTCTCGCGGGTCTTTGCAATCTCCTTGTCGATACGTTCAATCTTATTCATAGCCATAAATCAATTTCTCCTTTCAGATTTTCAGTTTTTAGTTCCAATTCATTAAGCCGTAGCCCTTGATACAGCCATAGTCAACGGGATAGCTCTTTATCTTGCAAGCGTCGCCGGAATTGCCCTCGACGGTATAGACGCGCTCCCCGTCAGTCCCGATAACAAGCCCTACATGGTCTGCGCTCCCGTCCCCGTCCCAGTCGAAAAAGATAGCGTCGCCGGGGGCGATATTCGCATAGCCCCTCGCACCCCATTGCCCGCGTGACTGGAACCACGGTACGCCCTGTGACTGGCACCCGGCAAAGCGCGGCTCCGATAGCCCCGCCTGTCCGTAGCACCACGAAACGAAACAGGCGCACCATTCCACGCGGCTGTTGAAGCCGTACCAGCTCCAATAAGGCCGCCCGCCCACGTTTCCGGCCTGCCGCTTCGCAAGCTCTACAATGGCGGTGTTGCCGGGGCGTGTGCCGTTCACAAGCTGTACGCCGCTTAAATCCTCGGACGCGCCCGTATCGGGAGAACCGCCGCCGAAAATCAGCGGCTTGTTGCCGCTTGTTTCCAGATAGACGCGGTACATTTCAAGCTGCTCCGGCGTAAGAAGTTCCTCCGCAATCTCGGAAACAGGCTTGTTTGTCAGCTTCACGTTGAGAATGTAATAGTTATAGGCAACGTCAACCTCGTATTCGTAGGTTTCCGTAGAGGTTTCTCCCGTTTCCGGGTCGGTGACGGTGCGTGTGCCTGTGCGGGTTTCCGTCCTGTGGCGCACTTCGATTTCTTCCGTCAGCGTCAAAGTGTACTGCATATCAAAGACGCGGTTTATTTCTGCCTGTGCGCTCTGCGGGGTGTAGGTCTGGAAAAGCGCGGTGAGGTAGGACGCTAATTCATGGGGGTTATGCCCGATACTGTCAAGGTCATAGCGGTATTCGTCATAGCCCGGATTGTCGCGCTCGATATTGTCAATCCGCTGCTGAAGCTCGTTTTCCTTTGCGGCGTAATTGTTCTCCGTCGCCACAAGGTCGCTGTCCTCCGACGTGTAGGAAGTCCCGACAATGCCGTTCATCAAGCCGGAGAACATAGAGCCGCAAGAGGAAAGCCCCGCCGAAATCATAATGAATAAGAGCAGCGCGGCAACGGCGATACAAACGCCCGCCGGGTGCCTTGCCACAAACGCCGCCGCTTTCTTTGTTTCCTCGGCTGTTTTCTTCGCTGCCTTGCGGGTGTTCTCTGCGGCTTTCTGTGCCGTTTTTGCGCCGTTTTTCCTTGCCGCCTTTGCATACTGCCGCTTGATTTGCTGCTTCTGCATGAAGCGGGAAAGGGGGTTGCCCCCAATCTGCGGATTGTCATGTAGGGCTTTGTGGTACTGGAAATCCACATTCGCCTTGAACGCCGCTTTCTCTGCCTTTGCTGCCGCCCGGTAGGGTTTGAGCTTGTGGCTGCGGTAGCCCTCCTTGACTTTCCGCGCCCCGTACTTTGCGCCGCGTTCTGCCAGTTCTTCGGATTTGTGCGCCCCCTCAACGCCGGAATTGTCCTTTTCAACGGAATGTATTTTGTTGTGGACGAAAATACCCGCTTCCTGTGCGGGGCGGGATAGCGGGTTATTGTGGGGCTTGTTCTTTCCTATGGGCTTTTCCCGTTCCTCAAAGCGTAGGCGGGTCTTGCCTTTCCCGGTGGCTTCGTCAAAGGTGCGCTCCCCCACAAGTTTCTTTTCTTTGGGGATAGCTGCCTTTGCCGCGTCCAGACGGTCGGCTGCTTTGTCCGATTTTCGGATATACTTTTCAAGCTCCGGCGTTGCCCGTTCTTCCTCGGTAAACTGCAAGCGGGAAGTACGGGTGCGGGCTTCGGCTTCTGCCTGTGCTTTCCTCGCCGCCTTTTTGCTCGTCTTTCTGGTATGCGCCCCGTCGATATGCTCCATGACGCGCTCGGCTGCGGCGGTGTCCTGTTCCCGTTCTGCCCCCGGCGCATGGGGAAGCGTCGGCGCGTCGGCTGTGGGCGCGGGAGCTGTGCCGCCCGGTAGGGGCTGCGCTGCCTGTTCCGGCTGCTGCGGGGCGGCTTCCTTTCTGGTAAGGTCAGCGTCCCTTATGCGGTTGCTGATACGCTTCTTCTTGCCTGTGGCGGCGTTTACCTCAACGGCTCCCTCGCGGGTCATTTTCTGCGTGACTTTCTCACGCGCTTTATACTGTTTTATTTTTCTGTCCCTCCAATCCGCGCCCTTGCAAGGGCGCAATATTCGGCGTTTATCTCAATGCCTATATAATGCCTGTGAAGCTGCTTTGCGGCTGCCCCCGTCGTGCCGCTGCCGAAAAAGGGGTCAAGCACAACGCCGCCTTTCGGACAGCCCGCCTTGATACAGGTTTCGGCTAACTTCGGCGGGAACGCGGCGAAATGCCCGCCCTTGTAGGGAACGGTATTGATAAGCCACACGTCCCGCCTGTTCCGCATGGTCGGCATGAGGGCTTCGTCGTAGTAGCTGCCGCTCCTTGCCCGGTTAAGCCCCTGTACTTTCCCCTGTCCGGGTACTTCGTCCGCATATTTCTGTCCCGCGCTGCGCCCGGTGCGGTACCGCGCCGCCGTTGTAGGGGCTAACGGCTCGGCTATGGCGGCTGCGTCATAGAAATACTTCTTTGACTTCGTAAGCAGAAAGATATGTTCATAGCAGCGGGTAGGGCGGTCTTTCACGCTCTCCGGCATGGGGTTCTCTTTCTGCCAGATAATATCGCTCCTTAAATACCACCCGTCAGCGCGTAGGGCAAAAGCCAAGAGCCACGGAATACCGATTAAGTCCTTTTGCTTGCAGCCCGCCGCCTGTCTTGCGATTGATACGGCTTGACCGTTCCTCCCTCTGGGGTTCTTCGGGTCTGCATGGTAGCCTTTATTCCCTGTGCCGCAGTAGGTGTCCGCGATATTCAGCCAGAAAGTACCGTCGGTACGCAGTACCCGGCGCACTTCGCGGAAAACTTCGGTAAGCCTGTCAATGTACTGCTCCGGCGTGTCCTCCCGCCCAATCTGTGCGTCAAGCCCGTAATCCCTAAGTGCGTAGTAGGGCGGGCTTGTGACGCAACAGTGTACGCTTTCCTCTGGAAGCTCCCGCAAGGCATAGAGCGCGTCCCGGTTGATAATGGTGTCTATGTTCAGCTCTGTCATGCTTCGCCCACTTCCTCCGGCTTCGTCGTCATTACCCGGTAAAGCTCGGTATCTTTCGGGAAGCGGTCTACAAAGGGCAGCACCACGTTCCCGTAGAAGATAAGCCCCTCGCCCGCTTCGGTGTGGGTGACATACTTCATCTGCTGCGGGGAAATGTTTAACTGCTTCGCAAGGATAGCCCGGTCGCCCGCCGCCTGATTGAGCATGAGGACAAAATCAGAGTTTTCAAAGATATTCTCCACTTCGCGGGAAGCAAGCAAATCTTTGACGTTCTGCGTAATGGCTGTGGGTATGCCGCCCCATTTACGGAAACGCTTCCAAATCTCCACGCTGTACGCGGCGGTCTGTTCCTCTTTCAAGAGAAGATGAAATTCGTCCATGTAGTAGCGGGTGGATTTCCTCTCTGCCCGGTTGATAGTGACGCGGTTCCATACCTGGTCTTGCACAATGAGCATACCTAACTTTTTGAGCTGCTTCCCAAGCTGCTTGATGTCAAAGCAGACAAGGCGGTTTGAAAGCTCTACATTCGTCCTGTGGTTAAAGACGTTAAGGCTCCCGGAAACATACAGCTCCAACGCCGACGCGATACGCGCCGCTTCCGGTTCCGGCTGCTTCAAAAGCTCGTCGTAGAGGTCGCCCAAGATAGGCATTTTCTCCGGGTCGGGGTCTGCAAGGAAAGGACGGTACACGTTCCTAACAGCGCGGTCAATGACGGTCTTATCGACGGGCTGCAAGCCCTCCTTGCCGCCTATGACAAGCTCGCAGAGGGAGAGGATAAAGTCGGATTTCAGCGCAAGCGGGCTGTCGTCCTCGGAATAGTTGAGGTTAATATCCATAGGGTTCACATACTGGGGCTTCCCGTCAATGCCCTTGCCCGTAGGCGACAAGCGTATCACTTGCCCGTCAAGCCGCTGCACAAGGGAAAAATACTCTGCTTCCGGGTCGCAGATGATAATGTCGTCGTCCGTAATGAGGAAAGCGTTTGCCATTTCCCGTTTGGCTGCAAAGGATTTCCCGCTTCCCGGCGTCCCCAAGATTAAGCCGTTGGGGTTTTTTAGCTGCTTGCGGTCGCAGAGTATCATGTTGTTAGACAGGGCATTTAAGCCGTAGTACAACGCCGCGCCTGTGTGATAAAGGGGATAAAGATAGCTGTGCTTGACGTGGTAAGCCCCCGCTGTATGGGGATAAGGTTCTCCCCAAGCGGTACAGAGGACATAAGCCCCGCTTCCTGTTGGTAGTCAAGGCGGGTGAGGGCGCAGTTGTTCTTCTGTGCAATGCCCGCCGCCGCGAACACGTCATTTTCCAGTTTCCGCTTCGTATCTGCCATGTTCACCACAAGGAACGTCAAAAGGAACATTCTTTCATTCCGGCTCTGCAAGTCCTGTAAGAGGTTCTTCGCTTCGCTGCCGAATGTGGCAAGGTCGGACGGTATAATATCCATGTCATAGCCGCTGCGTACCGCTTTCTTCTGTTCCTCAATTTTCATTTTGTCAAGGTCGGTAATCTTGCGCTTGATTGTCTTTATGGCTTCGGTCTGGTCGATACTGTGGATATGCAGATTGACGATAACGCCCGTTTCCAAGTCCAGTATGTCGGATAAGATACGGTCGTTTAATTCCGGGGCAAGGATTTCAAGGAATGAAACCGCGCCGATTTTGCGCCCCATGCGGAAGTAACGCCCCTCGCCAAAACGGAAAGAGGACGGGGCGATAAAGTCCTTTGTGGAAAGCCCAGACGGGGCAAGCCATGAAAAATCAAAGGCAAACTGCCCGCCCTCCGGGTGGAAAATCCCATGCAGCATTTTAAGGCGTTCATAGCCTGTCATGGGGTGGGCAGACACGCCCAAGAGCTTGAAGTTGTTCAGTACGTCCGTTTCGATACGGGCAAGGCGGGATTTCGCCGCGCCCAGACTGTCGGCTTCAATGGCAAAGGTGATATATTTTGCTTTGACAAGCCCGTTGTTGCCTTTTGCAAGCTGGTTTTTGAGCATATCCCGGTATTCGCTGCGGATAGAGTTGAAAGCGTCGTCCTGTGCCGGGATATGGATAGATTTCTCCGCTTCGCCCCGCTGCGTCCCCTGATTGATGAAAGAGAGCTGCACCGAAACGGAAGCGTCAAAGTAGTTGAGGAAGTCGCACCAGTTTTCAAAAATGGCGGTCTTGTCGTCTGCCTGTGCAAGCTGATAGTTAATATCTTCAAAGGCTATGGTCTTTGAGTATTTCCGTTCCGTAACCTTGCAGATACCGTCCGGGTACATCTGGATATAGGGGATTGTCTGCTGCGCGGTGTGCGCTTTCCCGTCGCCCTTTGCCTGTCTGATGATTTCCGCAATCTGTTTCTTTTCGGCGCGGGTGAGCTTGTGGGGCGGGTTAGCCTTTGCAGGCGCGTTTCCCGCCACGCTGTTTCTTCGTGTTTCCTTTTGCAATCGCTGATACCTCCTTTTCAAGTTTTCGCTGCCGTTCAAGGTCAGCATATAGATTTTCAGTCCTGTATGGTCGTTCCTTTGGGGCTATGAATTTCGTCCGTATGATGTTCCTCACCACCACTTCAAGGGGCTGTCCATGCTTCTCATACATGGCAAAGAGGAAACAGGGCAGCATGACCGCAATCATAGCCATAGACGCAAGGCTTGTGCCTGTGCTGTCTTTGAGCAGAAAGAAAAGCGGCAAACCTATAATGAGAGCCGCCGCAAAACATACAATCTGCCGTTTGGTAAGGTTGAACGCTACTTTTGTCTTGACTTTGGATAAGTCTTTGGGTACGGGTACATACGCCAAGTGAAAACCTCCTTTCGTTATGTTTTGTGTTGCTGTAACTTCCCATAGGGGCAATCAAGGCAAAGGTCAATTTCTGCCCTTTGCCCGTCCCTATTCTATGGGGTTTTTCCCGCGTCAAGGTCGGGTAGTATTTTCGCCGCTTTGCTCTGAAAATCTCCACCCTACCCTTGACACGCCGCTAATGCGCGGAGAAAATCGACTTCGCCAGTGCGCCGGATTTGAACAGGGAGAAACAGAGGATAACGGTATAGGCTGCAAGGGAGAATATCGCGCTGTGCAGGTTGTCCGCTATTATCATGTTGTTCACCAATACGGCGTAAATGCCGACGCATATCATTATGAGGAAGCCTTGAAAGCCAAGGGCGAACAGGGATTTTAGGTAGTTGTTTCCTATCTGTCCCCATTCCCGGTTAGTGAATGTTGCAAACGGGATAGGCGATACCGAACAGTAAAGGTAAATCTCTATCATGCGCCCGTAGAGGATAACGGTTATCAGTACGGACATTATCTTCATGCACAAGCTCACAAGGCTTGTTTCCATGACAAGTAAGAGCAGTTCGGGGATTTCCATAGCGTCAAGCCCGCTCTGCATGGAAGCAAGGGCGGCGGCAACATCAATATTTGTGCTGCCGCCGATTACCCCCGCCGCGCCGGAAACAACGTGCTGCGCCATATCGAACACCGCCATAGTGATGTCAAAGGTATGCGTCACAAGGTAGACTGCGACGTAAGCCTTGAATACCCACTTGAAGAACATGGAAGTGTCAACGTCGTGCATATTGTTCTTTTCCGTTACCATGCTGATAAGCTCATAGCATAGGACGTAGGTAATGACAAGCCCCGCAATGGGTACGATTACATTCTCCGATAGTGTGCGTATCATGGAGAAGATACCCGCGTTCCACCCTTGCGGGGTCTGCCCTACCTCTGCGGCGATAGTGCCGACTTTCTCGTTCACGTCCCCGAACATAGTTGACAGATTACCGTTTATGGCTCCTATGAGGATTTCCTTTATCCATTCGTTAATCGCGTCAAGTATGCTCTGCATAAGCCTTTACCCGCGCTTCTTAACCGAACAGGCCGGAAAGCAGCGGTACAAGGGTCATGCCGATAAGGGCAACGCCGCCGCCCGCCATGAGCTGTTTTATCCCCAATTAGGTGTAAAACTCTGCTCGATGGCGGGCGGCGGCGTACAAAAAATCTATATGGTGTTTTTAAGAGAACCGTCCCGGCGGGACAGGTCAGGCAGTGACCTGTTCCACCTCCGGGATGGGTTTGAGATTAAAATGAATTTCGATAGAAATGTGTCTTGTTTTATCTTCGTCAATGCGCTCATGCACGACGATTTCTTTGATTAAGCGGTTGAGGGTGGCTGCGTCCAACTCTGTGATGTTGGCATATTCCTGAATGGCTTCCACCCATTGTTTTGCGTCATTGGCAAGCTGGACTTCATCGGACAGCCGCTTTCTGCCCTCGGACACTTTTGTTTTAAGTTCCGTCTGCTCGGTCTGTGTCTTTTCCAGCATGGTGTTGAAGTTCTGCTCACTGATACGCCCTGCAATCATATCTTCATAAAGCCGCATTACCATTTTGTCCAGAACCTCAATCCGTTCCTCGTCCCTTGTAAGGGAGCGTTCCATTGCTTCCCGCTGTTCCCGCTGCTCGGCTTCACAGGTATTGGTCAGGCGGTCAGCAACCGCTTTCCCGTCCATCAGGGCAGCTCTGGCACATTCCCGGATTTTCCGCAGCACATGACTGTAAAGGGTGTCATAATCAATCCGGTGCTGGGTGCAGTGGTTCTTTCCAAAGGCATTGTAGGTCTTGCAGGAGTAAATCTGCTGGGGATGTTTTGCGTTTGTGTAGCGTACCGTCAGAGACTTCCCACACTCGCCGCATTTTATCAGTCCGGCAAACAGGCTGATTTCATTGGTCTGCCCCGGACGCTGGCGGGATTTCAGCTTGTTCTGCACAATGTCAAAGCTCATGCGGTCAATCAGCGGTTCATGCTGTCCTTCCACTACAATCCAGTCCTCCGGCTTCTTTTCCCCAATCGTGCCGATTTTGAAACGGTAGTCCTTTTTCTGGGAAGCAATCGCCCCAGTGTAAACGGGATTCATCAAAAGGTCTTTGATAACGGAAAAGTCCCACATATACCGCCCGTTTTCCGGGTCTTTCTTTTCCCATTTGGTGCGGGTATTGCGAAGCCCCCGTTCCCGGTTCCACCATGTGGGGCAGGGGATTTTTTCTTCCTCCAGCCGTCTGCGGATATAGTTCGGACCATGACCGTTTAGGGCATATCCGAAAATCAGCCGCACAATCGGGGCGGTTTCCTCGTCAATGAGCAGATGGTTTTTGTCCTCCGGGTCTTTCCGATACCCAAACGGGGCAAGACACCCGGTAAACTGTCCTTTCTGCGCTTTCAGAAGATAAGAGGAATGGACTTTCTTGGAAATATCCTTGCTGTACATCTCGTTCAGGATATTCTTGAACGGGGCGATGTCGTTGTTATCCCGCAGGGTGTCGATACCGTCATTCATGGCGATATAGCGGACACCGTTTCTTGGGAAAAAGTCCTCAATCAAATGCCCTGTTTGCAAATAGTTACGCCCCAGTCGGCTGAGGTCTTTCGTGATGACAAGGTTGATTTGCCTGCGCTCAATGGCTCTCAACATTCTCTGTAAATCAGGACGCTCCATATTAAGACCTGTGAAGCCATCGTCCTGATAGACTGCCACAACCTCCCATCCCTGCTTTTCGCAGTATTTTTCCAGCATATCACGCTGGTTTGCGATACTGGCACTTTCGCCTTGCAGGTCATCGTCCTTTGACAGCCTGCAATAGACCGCCGCACGATAGCCCCCGGCAAGTGCTGAACCGATTGTTCTGTATTCCATTTCGTTCATCATAGCCATTTACCCACACAATCCAGACGGTATCTGGCTCTGTTGAACCTCATCTTCATTATACTTCAAATCTTTCTTTTTAGCAAGATATTCTTTTGTATTTGTTTTGCCGTATTTCTGGGAAATCAGGCTGACGAACACATCGGTGGCGTCCAGTTCCCCGTCAAATACGGTTGTCACTTCAATCTTGGTCTTATTTTTCGCCATAGGCAGTTATCCTCCATACATGAAAATAGCCAGACAGAGAACGGTCGGCAACGAAGTCCGGCAACGGGCTTCAAAAGACCTTGCAAACAATCTCAATCTGGCGTTGATTACTATTTATACTTTTCTTTTATTTTTCTGTTGTTTTGGTTGTCAGAGAGGGAAAAAGCCCGGAAATAAGGGATTTTCCCCGGCAACCGGCTCGGCAACGGGATAGCAACGAAGTCGGCAACGGGCTGTCATTTTCAGAATGGAAGCTCCATCTGCTCTGTGACCTCCACAAAACCGTCCATAGATTTTTCGGGCGGGTTGTCGGTGTCCGTTGCCGGGATTTCACGCTCCCAGCCCTTTTGTCTGCCGTATTCCGCAAACATCCTCGGATTGGAAAAGTAGTTCCACCCGGTAATGCACTGGTTCATTATCTCGTTGATTTCCCGGATTTCCCATTGCTTCGGCTCATCAAAGGTGTGGTTTAAGGCTTCCTTGTAGAGCTGCTTGGAGCAGACCGTTTCCCCGGTGTACTTATCAAGGTAAGCCTGTATCATCCCGGCTTTGGTGTCCTCCGGCATAAAATCCCGCTGGTGTTCTTTGAGATACCGCTGCATGGCTGGGCTGAATGACAGCTTGAACATGCCGCTTCGGTAAATCTCCATTGCTTCCGCCCACATCTGGCTGATATAGGCTCTGGAAGCGGCTTCGTCCTCCAAAATGTGAACCTCGGCTTGCTCCGGGTACACCATGACCGGGATAAATCGGCGGTTGCCGGAACGGTCAAGGGGGAGAAAGTCAAGGGCGTTGGAAGTGCCGCCGAACACGCATTGACGGGGGCGGTCTGCCGGGTGAGTTTCATAGGGAATTTTGTAAACCTCTTTCTGGCGGCTTAGAAAGGACTTGATTTCCTCAATGCTCTTGGCATTGGCGGTTGCCATCATTTCCGACATTTCAATTATCCAGTGACCTTGCAGCTTGCGGTACACGTTATCATCGTCCAGCTTCCGCAAATCATCGGAAAACCACTCGTCCCGGACTGCCAGCAGCCGGAAGAAGGTGGATTTGCCAGCCCCCTGACCGCCTACCAGACACAGCATGATTTCAAACTTGCTTCCGGGCTTAAATGCCCTTGTAATCGCCCCCAGCATGAACAGCTTCAAGGCTTCATAGGTGTAATCGTCCACATCAGCTCCCAGAAAGTGCCGCAGACAGAAGCGGATGCGCTCAGTCCCGTCCCATGCAAGGCTGTTCAGAAAATCCCGGATGGGGTGGTACTTATTCTCATTCGCCACAATCCCGATGGCGGTTTCAATCTTTTTCTCACTGGTAAGCCCGTAGGTTTCCTCCAGATAGAGAAGCAGATACTTCATGTCCGTATCGGTCAGGGCTGTGCTTTCTCTGTGAAAACCGATGGGCTTTATGATGTCCTTGCGGTCGGTCAGGATGTTGTAGGCGATTGCCCCGGCAAGCACAGGGTCACGCTGGAATACGGTCAGGCAGTTCCGTATGCTCTGGCGGACGCCGCCTTTCTCGGTGGTTTCCAGAGTTGCCTTTACTTCCTCAACGCTCTGGGGCGGCTGCATGGCGTTCATGGTGTTTTTTAGTTCTTGCTGCGTCTGCGGCTGCAAGCTCTGCCATTCGCTGTTCAAGCTGTATCACATCCTTTCCGTAGTCCATAATCAAAACCGCTTTTTCCTCTGTCTCCCCGAACAGCAGCACATCCAGCAGATATTCCACATGGGCTTGCTTCTGCAAGGCTTCCACGAACCGGGGATGAAACGCTTCCTCCGGGGAGTGCGGGGCATAGTCGGTTTTCCATACCCGTAAGAGGTGTAGATAATCGGCAAGGACACGGAAGCAATGTGCCTTTGCTTCCCGGAACTGTTCTTCCGGGGATTTCTGCCGGGGCTTGGGCTTCCTTGCCCTGCCCGGTGGCTTCCAGTCCTCATAGGCAAGCCCGAAGTCACTCGCCAACTGTGCGGCGGCTTCCTTTTTCCCCAGCCCGTACAGGGCAGCTACAAAATCAATCACATCCCCATCTGCACCACATCCGAAGCAGTGGAAACGCTTGTCCAGCTTCATGCTGGGGGTCTTATCGTTGTGGAACGGGCAGCAAGCCATCCCGTTTCTGTTTACCCGGATTCCGTAATGCTCCGCAGCCTGTCTTGTCGTAACGGACTGCTTCACAGCTTCAAATACATTCAAATCAATTCCTCCTTGTAAAAAAGAAAAGGCACTTATCATTCTCAATCTGAAAATGGCAAGTGCCTGTTAAAGTTCCATATCCTGTTGTTTGTGTTTCGTCTGCGCCGGGGCGTTTTTCTGTGCTTTCTTCTCGTCAGCCTTATCCTGCAAGACTTCTTTGAGGGGCTGCTTCTTGGGCGGCTCTTTGCTTTCCTCTGTGCCGGGTGTGGCTTTCCGTACCCAGTAGCGGATGTCCCGCAGCTTCTTCAAATCTTCCTGCACCTCGGTCAACGGTACTTTCAAGTCTGCGATTTCGCCCACAAGCTTCGCCTGTTCCTGCAAAAGCTCCTTTTTCGTGCTGTCCTTATCATCCGGGTGCTTGGCAAGGTAGGCACTGGCTTTCTCAAACCGGGCAACCTCCGGGTGTTCCAGCTTGAATTTTTCCTTAGTTTTCTTGAAAAATATCTTCTGGTATTTCTCATAAACGGGCTTACATTCCTTACAGTCCGTCCGGGCGGCAAGGATAGCGTCAATCACGTTGCTGCGGGTTTCCTTTGGCTTCATCTGCTTTCGGTAGTCGGCGGCAGATTTCCCGGACGTTTCTATAAAGTTTTCCAAATCCTCCACGGTGGAAAGTCCCTTTCTCTGAAGATAGGACAGGGCTTCGCTGACTGCCTTTAAGTCTTTGGAAGTTCCACGGTTTTGTCCCGCCCGTGTCCAGTCGCTCCGTTCTGCCTTTCGTACCTCCATGTACTTCATCAACAGATTGGGAAGAAATACCGCTTCCTCCGCAGCTTTTTCCGCAAGCAGTTCTTTTCGTTTTTCACTAAGCTCGATAATCCAGCCTTTGAGATTTTTAATAAGCTGCCGGATAGACTTCATCAGGCTGTTGGCGGCTTTGATTTCCCGGTTCAGATTTCCGATGTTGGTCTGAATCCCTCGCTTTTCCATCTGCCGGACAGCAGCACCCTCATGGACGGTAGGGATAATATCAAGCCCCTGTCTTTCATAAGAACGGAGATCCACCCGCTCCGGGCGGTTGTTGGCTTCCAGATAGCGGTTCTGGATGATCTCCCATTCATGCCGCCAGATTTCACAATACTTGCGGTCGTTCCAGTCAACCGTATCTTCCTTGTGACTTTTCCATCTGCCGGACGGAAGTTTTATCCGTTCCCCGTTCTCGTCAAGGTCATAAACCTTGCGGCTCTTGGGAAGCCATTTCCCATGTTCATCCATTGCCCGCATAGTCAGCATGACATGAGCGTGAGGGTTTCCGTCCCCTTTGTCATGGATGGCAAAATCCACGCACATTCCTTTGGAAACAAACTGCTGATTGCAGAAATCCCGGACAAGGGCGGCGTACTGGTCGGGCGGTATCTCTCTGGGGATGGTAAGCACCCACCGCCTTGCAAGCTGGGAATTCCATTGCTTCTCCACCGCTTCGGCGGCGTTCCATAAAGTATTGCGGTCTGCATACGACCGTGGGGCATTTGCCGGAAGCAAGATTTCATTGTGGACAATACCACGCTTTTCCGGGTAGTGCTTCACTTGCTGGTCGTATTCACAGAACAGCTTTTCGCCGCTTTGGTAAGCAGCGGCGGCAACCGCAGACTGTCGCTGGCTGCGCTGAACAATCGTGATTTCGTTGTGTGGGCAGGGCATTTCGTGTCCCTCCTTTCGGTAATTGGTGGATGGGGTGGCGTTTTACCACCTCATTTGGGGCAGAAAAAAAGCAGGAGACCTTTTCAGATTTCCTGCTCGGTGGTGCCGCCGGTGGGCGGCTGGTATTCAGTTTTGAAAGTTCGGGTCAGGGTGGCCCGATGATGAAATAAAATATCTGCATGAAGATTATTCAACTTCTTTTAGTAATTCTTCAACAGAAATACCGTAAAGTTTTGCAAGTGCAAAAAGATTTGATGTGGAAGGGTCGGATGTTCCCGTTTCCCTTAATTAAAGATATTGTTGGGTAAAAAAGAAAGGTCAGTCGATTTTGCCGATGAAGCGGTAGTAGATTTCTACTTCCTGCTCACGACTTCCGTCCTCGCCCTTGACAGCTTCGTGGACGGTTATTTTTTCAATTAGAGTGTTCAGAAGTTCGGCGGTCAGCTCCACAGGGTTGACATACTGTTTCATTAGGGCAATCCACTTTTCAGCATCCGCTGCGGTCTGTACGGCGGCTTCCATCGTTTCGTGAAGCTGTCTTATTTTTGTTTCAAGTTCCTTTTGCTCGTTCTGGTACTTCTCGGACAGCATATTGAAGTTATACTCGGTTATGCGTCCGGCAGACCAGTCCTCATACATTTTAGCAAACAGCCCGTCAACCTCGGCTTTACGCTTCTCTGCCTTTTTCAGCTCCGCAGCCTGCTTTTTCTTCGCAGAGTTTCTTTCCCTGTCGCTGGCATTGAGCAGCCGTTTCAGCAGCTTGTCCTCGTCTTTCTGTACCATCATAGACCAGTATTGCAGTCTTGCAAGCACATAGGCATACAGTACATCATAGCGGATATAGTGCATGGAACACTGGCGTAATCCCTGTCCGTACTTACTGCAATGGTAGTGTGCATAGGGATTTTTGTTCTGGCTGTTTACACCATAAGCCAATGACCATCCGCAGTCCGCACATTTTACCAGCCCGGAAAATATCTGCGTTGTGCCATTCTTCTGTCGTCTGCGTCTGCTTGCAATCAGCTCCTGAACTTTTTGGAACACTTCTTCGGAAATGATGGCTTCGTGGGTATTTTCCACACGATACCATTCTTCCTGCGGCTTCCGCACCTTTTTCTTGTTCTTGAATGAAATGTTGCTCTGCTTGTTGTGAACGCTGTGACCGATGTAGGTTTCCTCTTTCAAAATGCTCTTGACCTGTGCTATCGTCCACGCATAGGCTTTTTCTGCGGGCGCACCGGCGTAGATATTGGCGAAAGTCCCATATCTTTCATAGTTCAGCCAGCCGGGGGTAGGTACTTTTTCTTCCACCAGAATCCGTGTAATGCTGGCGGCACCCCTCCCGTGTACGGCAAGGTCAAAAATCTTCTCTACAATCCAGCGTGTTTCCGGGTCGATCAGAAGATGACCTTTTTTGTCCGGGTCTTTTACATAGCCCAGCGGTGCATAGGCTCCATAGTGTGCGCCATTGGCAAATCTTGTGTGCATGGCAGCCTTGACCTTTTTGCTGGTCTGTCGGGCGTGCATTTCATTCAGGATGTTTAAGAACGGGGCAAGCTCGCTTTCTCCGTTGATGGTGTCCACATTGTCATTGATGGCAATGTAGCGTACTCCCTTGCTGGGGAAATAGATTTCCGTGTACTGACCGGTCAGGATATAGTTTCTTCCCAGACGGGATAAATCCTTTGTGACAACGCAGTTGATTTTCCCGTCCTCGATGTCATCAATCATCCTTTGGAAACTTGGACGCTCGAAATTTGTCCCGCTCCATCCATCGTCAATGTACTCGTCTACAACGGTCAGCCCATGCTCTGCGGCATACTGCCTAAGCATCATGCGCTGGGTCTGGATACTGCCGCTTTCCCCCTGTAATTCATCGTCACGGCTCAATCTCAAATATAGTGCAGTGTTATAAATCGTTGTATTGTATGGTTGTTTCACGGTTAAAAATCCTCCTTCTAAAAGAAACAACCCACGCTTATACAATACTCGCTGGTACAAGTATATCATAAGCGTGGGCTGATTGACAGTCGTTATTCCGTATTTTTTCAGGAAGCGGCGGCAGCGTGCTGGATCACATCTTCCAGCAGACTGTCAAGCGGCTTCCCATCCTGTGCGAAATGCTCCGATACTTTGATACGGACTTTCCCCATGACAAAATACTGGGTGCCGTCTTTTTCGGTAAGCAGGGTGCCGCTGTTTTTGTTATTGCTCTCGTTTTTGCTTTTTGCCATAGGCAGTTACCTCCATAAATGAAATATGCCCGACAAGGGAATGTCAGGCAGGTGTACAGCCGCAGACTGTCTCCATGTCAACCAAACTGTGTCAACCGGCAGAAAAGACTTTGAAAACAATCCATAGGCGCTCTATGATTACTTTTTACTTTTTCTTTGATTTCTTGGTTGACATGGTTGACAAAGGAGAGAAATGCCCCAAATATCAGGCTTTTCCCCGTCAACCGGCTGTCAACCGAAGCGTTAACCAAACTGTCAACCGGTGGCTTTTCAGAATGGCAGTTCCATTTGCCGGGCTTCTTCTTCCGTGATTTCCTGAAAACCGTCCCCCTCCGGCGGGTCTTGGTTGACACGCTCCCAGCCTTTTTGAGAACCGTATTTCTTATACCGCTTCGGGCTTTTGTAGGCTGCCCAGCCCTGTATGATGCCGCCCGCAATGCCGGTATTCATAATCTCGCAGATTGCCCGTGTCTCCCAGTCTGCCGGGGAATTTAAGTTCCCCAGCGCTTCCTCATAAAGCTGCTTGGAACATACCCTGTCGCCGGTGTAGTCCTCCAAATAGGCGTAGATCATGCCAGCCTGTGTGTCCTCCTGCATGAAGTCCTGCTGATGGGCGTTCAGGTATCGGTTCATTTCCATGCTGAATGACAGCTTATACTTCCCACTGCGGTAAACCGTCATGGCTTCCGCCCACATCTGTTCGATATACGCCCTCGCCGCCGCTTCATCGTCCAGTATGTGAACCTCCGCCCGTTCCGGGTACACCGTCACGGGGAGAAAGCGCCGGTTGCCGGTGCGGTCACGGGGTAAAAAGTCCTGCCGGTTGGTCGTCCCTCCAAATACACATTGCCGCAGCCGGTCTGCCGGATGTGTCTCATACGGCACTTTGTAGGTTTCTTTCTGGCGGCTTAAGAATGACTTGATTTCCTCAATACTCTTGGCGTTGGCTGTGGCGATCATCTCCGACATCTCGATAATCCAATGCCCTTGAAGCTTGCGGTACACATTTTCATCGTCCAGCTTCTTCAAATCGTCTGAAAACCATTCGTCCCTGCCTGCCAGCAGCCGGAAAAAGGTAGATTTCCCGGCTCCCTGACCACCAACCAGACAGAGCATGACCTCAAACTTGCTCCCCGGTCTGAATACCCGCCGGATGGCTCCCATCAGGAACAGTTTCAAGGCTTCATAAGTGTATTCGTCCGTATCGGCTCCCAGAAAGTGATGCAGGGCATAACGGATGCGCTCTGTGCCGTCCCATTGCAGGTTGTTCAGGTAATCCCTGACCGGATGGTAGCGGTTTTCATTGGCAACAATCTTGATGGCGCTCTGCACCTTTTTCTCGCTGATAAGCCCGTAATTTTCTTCCAGATACAAAAGCAGGTAGTTCATGTCCATGTCGGTCAGCGTGGTACTGGTGCGCTCCCAGCCTAGCGGCTTCACAATGTCAATCTGCTCCGTCAAAAGGTTCAGACGCAGCGCCCCACGAAACAGCGGGTCACGCTGGAACACCGTCAGGCAGTTTCGGATGCTGTTCTTCACGCCGCCTTTCTGCGTCCCCTCTAATGTCTCCCGGATTTCTTCCGGTGTCTGCGCCGGTTCCATTGTGTCCATCGTCCTTTTGACCGCTTCCTGCGTTTCCGGCGGCAAGCTCTGAAATTCGCTGTTCAAGCCGCAGCACCTCCTTTCCCTGTGCGGCGATCAATGCCGCTTTTTCTTCTATTTCTCCGTATAACAAAATATCCAAAAGGTATTCTGTGTAGCTTATCCTCTGCAACGCTTCCACAAAAAGAGGATGCCAGATGGCATCCTGCGGCTGTGGGGCGTATGCTGTTTTCCAATGCTCCAGCAGGCGCTGATAATCGCATAGCACCCGGAAACAATACCGTTCCGTTTCCTGAAATCTCTGCTCCGCTGATTTTTGCCGGGGCTGTGACCTGTTGTGACGCTTCCTATCTGGCGGCGCATTGCCGGATTTCTCATAGGAAACGCCGAAGTCCTCCGCAAGCCTGACCGCAGCTTCCCGTTTCCCCAATCCATGCAGCAAAGCGGCAAAGTCGATCACATCCCCGGAAGCCCCGCAGCCGAAGCAGTAAAAGCGGCTGTCCACTTTCATGCTGGGCGTGCGGTCATTGTGGAATGGACAGCAGACCATGCCGTTTCTCCCCACCCGGATTCCATAGAATGAAGCAGCCTGCCGTGTGGTAACAGACTGTTTCACCGCTTCAAATACATTCAAATGCTCCCTCCGTAAAAATACCGGTAGCGGTAAAGCTGCCGGTTATATCATAGCTCCATCTCATGTTTCTTTCTCTGTACTTCCTGTGGCTGCTCCCTCCGGCGCAGTGCGGTATCTACGGCGTTCTGCACCTGCCGCAGCCGTATGACTTCCTCCCGGAGTGGCTTGTGCTGCGGAGACAGTTCGGCATACTCTGTTTTTAACTGTGCGTATTCCTGTTTCCATGCTTTCAGGGCAATGGGTTTTCCGTCCAGTTTTTCTTTCAGAATACGGCGGGCGGCATAAAACAGCCGTAACTCCGCATCGTGGGATGTTTCAAATTTCTCCCTCTGTTTCTTAAACTTGATATTGTTCAATTCCGTATGGACAGGTTTTAGCCGCTGGTAATTCTCGCCCTCCCGTATCAATTCCTGCAATTCCTTTATCCTGGCAGATTTCTTTTTCATGGAGCCGCTTAATGCTTCAAATTCTTCACTGACAGAGGAAAGACGCTCCTGCAAATCCTCTAATGTGAGCAGCTTGTTTTCCGTCAGATAATTGACGGCTTCGGCAAACTGCTTTAAGTTTCCGGTTCTGGCTTTATTGCTCCATGCCCCTGCGTTGCGCTGGTTGTAATAAGCGATCAGCAGGTCGGCAAGGTTCGGTGTCTGTGGTTTGGAAAGTTCTTCTTTTACCTCTGCCATCCAGACAAACAGGGCTTTGATCTTCTTCCTCACATCCTGCATGAGCCGGTTGGTGGCTTTAATCCAGCGGTTCAGTTCCCCTTTCTCGGTGCGGATGCCCTTTGCTTCCATCTGCCGGACATTAGCTCCCTCGTGGACAGTAGGTATCAGGTCAAGCCCCTGCCGCACATAGGAACGGTGGTCGATACGCACATCCAGTCCTTTTTCCTCAAATTTTGTATTAACGGCAGCCGCCCACTGCTCCCGCCAGTGTTCCAGTGTTTCCGGCTCGTGCCAGTCTGTTGTGTGGACAGCATTAAACATATAATCGCCATTTTTATCCCGGATTCGGTTTCCATCTTCATCAAGAAGATATTCCCGCCGCTGTTTTTGTCCCCATGTGCCATCCGGGTTCAAAGGGCGCATTGTTGTCATCACATGGAAATGCGGGTTTGGGATACCGCCGTCCTCTTTCTCCGGACTGTGAAAAGCAAGATCGGCAATCATGCCTTTTGCCACAAACTGCTCCTGCACGAACTTCCTCGCCAGCTCCATGTTTTCTTCCAGCGTCAATTCATTCTGCATGGCAATATCAAATGAATAGGCAAGCTGTGCTTTTGGATGTTTCTCGCAGTTCTCCACAGCATTCCAGAGGGTCGCCCGGTCAAGATATATTTCCGGCGCATGGGGCGGCAGCATGATTTCCGAAGCGATCACGCCGCCCTTTTTGGTGTAGTCGCTGACTTCTCCATAGTAGCTGCTGTAAAGACGCTCCCCGGCTCGGTAGGCTGCGCTGGCAATGGCGCTCTGACCGGCGCTGCGCTTTATCTGTGCGATTGAAAAATGATAAAGTGCTATCCTTAGTCACCGCCTTTCTCCTGCCCGGAAATACGGGCGTGGTTTTCTGCGGCAGACCGGATGAAAGGCTCCGCCTGCGGCAGATTCAAAATGCTTTCCATGAGGGAATAAAATTCCGTTTCGGTCAGCTCCTTTGTCTGTGGCACAATGCTCTCAACGGCTGCCCCACGGGTAATCAGCCGGTGCGTCCTCTGTTTCCGGGAACCGCTTTCCAGATACGCCTGCCGGTTTTTCAAACGCTGCATTTTCCGTTTTTCCCGTTCCAGCAGGACAGTGGTTTTTTCATATTCCTGCTTTAACTGTTCCAAAGATTTTTCCATGTTCTCACATCCTTTGCTTATAAGATAAAGAAAGACCATCCGCAGACAGTCTGTGTCAGTGCTTCTATAAAGCCCGATGAAAAGGGAAAACCACAGAGCGGATTTCTCTTTGCGGCGGGTACACAGGGGATAGCCGCTTTAGCGGCGCAAGGGGGTGTAGCCACCTTGTCGGAGCAAAGCGAACGCAGACCTCGGATTGCTGATTTTATCAGCGGCAGAGGTAAGCTCCGCAGGACGCACGATACATGGTCTTTAGACTATGTATAGAAGTGCGCCCTTAGTTCCTAAGGGATTTTGCCGTTTCCGGCAGTCTTGTCCTTTTTCTTGGAACGCTTGGAAAGATACTTCGGGCAGTCAACCACAACCGCCCGGAAGCTCTGTTTACATTCGTGCTGGCATTTCCGGCACAGTTCGTTGTAAGTGATACGGCTGCGGTCATTTAAGAAGAAAGACCATTCCAGCCGTCGCTTGTTGCTCATTCTTGCCATAACCGGCTCCTTTCTCCGTTTCTATCTGATGTACGCAGATAGGCTGTTTTGGTGTAGCGTCTCGGTATCATTTTTAAGGTTTTTCCCTCTGTATGCCCCTTTGGAAAGTGCGGCAGTATTGCAGTCAGGGAATGATACCTCACGCTTATTTGTCACTTCCCGGTACGGTTTCGGAGCCTTTTGCCATCCATTCAAAGAAAGCAATCTTGCTGACCTTGATAAGCCTGCCCCTGCGGAACGCCGGAAAGCCGGGGGTGTGTACCAGCTCATAGGCGCTCGCTCTTGAAATTCCCATAATCCGCTGGATGTCCGCCACATCCAGAACCAGCGGTAAATCCTCGTAGCTGTTCAATCTCTTTTTATCGTTCATTCTGTTCCTCCCATAAATCAAATAGGTTAAAATGCTTCCTGTTGCCGTTCTCCCCAAAATCCGTTTTCCTGCCCCATTCCTGCGGTGTTTCCCTGCATTGGTGCGCCGGATGCGTCACTTCTCCTGCCGGTCATATCCTTTTTGGACGGTCATTCACTTGTCAAAGTACTGTTTGGTACGAAATTACCAACTGCAATCATCATAGCGGACTATCCTTGACAAAACAATGCTTCTGCGATACCATGAGTGTAATGGATATAACTAAATTATATAATTACCATAAACAAAGGCAGGGGATAGGGATGGAGAATCAATTTATACGGCATGAGCCATGTTTTGAAAGGATTTTGTTTGTCCTGACGCTGGACAGGAAGAAAATGAAAGAACGGATTTTGATTGGGGAAGAACAGCAGATCCGCTTCCGTTTGAACGGGAGCCAAAACGCAGAGGTGCTTTGTGATATGACACGCCCACTGGGAACTTTTTTGATAAACTTTGAGCGTGACACGGACAGAGACTGGAACTTATACGGGCTTTCTCCGCTGCGGCAAGCCCTCCACTCCAACCGATGGGAACAGCCGGAGCTGGAGCAGGCGGCAAGCGAATTTCTTTGGGAGAAATATCTTAGCAACGACCCTCTGAAAATGTATGTGGCGTTCCGTATCTGGAACAGCTATCTGCTTGCCAGAGAACCCCGTGACCGTAACGCTGCCTGTGACCGCTTCATGGATAAAATGAGCAGCCTGACCGGTGTATTCCATAACGAAACCATGAGCTTTGACAGGGAGACAGGAAAACCGAAACATTTTCAAGCTGGCAGCCTTTATTTCAAAGGCGCACCGTCAGAAGATACCCGGCTTGACCTCTGGTTCCCGGACAACCGGCGCACAGAAGAATGTGTGTCTGCCTATGCGTCCCTCTACCCGTTGATTACCTATTATCTGAACAGGCTGAATGACTGGGGGCTTTGCTTCCGGCGGTGCAAGGTTTGTGGAAAATATTTTCTGGCAAAGAGCCAGCGGTATGAGCTGTGCAGCGACAATTGCCGAAAAGCACAGGCGCTTCAAAACAAGCGGGAATTTGACGAGAGGGCAAGAGAAAATAACTATGACCTGCTTTATAAAAATGAATGCCAGAACTGGCGCAATAAGATCAACAAAGCGAAGAGGACAGCGGGATTCCCGGCTGACCAGCTGGAAGAAATGCTGACTGCTTTTGAAGCGTTCAAGAAAGAAGCATTGAAGAGAAAAAAGGCTGTAAAAGAAAAGACAGCCAGCCCGAAAGAATTTACGGACTGGCTGTATCAGCAGAGTAATATTATAATAAATTTATCAGTCTATTGATTTTATACTTTCCTGACGGCAAAAGTTTGAGCGTTTTTTGAGATTTGGCTGTTACGATAAATATTATGAATTGCAAATGGAGATGATAGCATGAAACAAAGGCTTCTTATTGTTGATGATGAACCGGGAATTGTAGATATGATGGCGAGTTATTTTTCTTCTCAATATGAGGTGTTGACCGCTTATTGCGGAAATGAAGCACTTCAAAAATTAGCAAGACAGCCCGATTTAATCCTGCTCGACATCAATATGCCGGACATAGACGGATTGACCCTTTGTCAGAAAATTCGGGAGCTTATTACTTGCCCCATTCTTTTTTTGACGGCAAGGGTCGAATCTGCCGATAAAATCATCGGCTTTCAGGCAGGTGCCGACGATTATATCATTAAGCCTTTTGATTTGGACGAATTAGGGGCGAGAGTTGCCGCACATCTGAGGAGGGAGCAGCGACACAGGAATAAAGCGACAATTCGCTTCTTTGGTGAACTGACGATTGATTATTCAGCCCGAACCGTCACAGTGGCGGGTGAACCTGTTGCTTTATCAAAAAGGGAATTTGATATTGTGGAGCTGCTTTCGCTGAATGCCGGACAGGTATTTGACCGGGAGCGTATTTATGAAACAGTGTGGGGACTTGACGGCGAGGGTAACAGTGATACTGTCATGGAACATATCAGGAAAATCCGGGCGAAGCTGGCTGCTTGTACGCTTCACAGTTATATTGATACAGTTTGGGGGTGTGGTTATCGGTGGAACGTCTGAAAAATATGGAATTAAAGAAAACTTTTCTCGTCCTATCTGCTTCCTGTGTTTTGGTGGCTCTCCTGATGTTAGGCTTAGTCTTTATGATATGCAATTCAATCAGCAGCAACTTTCCCTCCGGTGGAATAGAAATTTTAGCAGACGGTTCAATCGTTAAAATGGAAACCCCCACAGAGACCCAGCAAAATATATTGTCCATGCTTGGAATCATTCAAATTGTGTCCTGCATTGTTCTCCCTATGGGCGGGCTGGCTCTATCCGGCATATTATATTATCATATCAAATTGAAACAGCCGATCTCCACGCTACGGAATGGGATTTCACGGATTCGGAACCATGACCTTGACTTTTCTATGCCTGTCCATTCTGATGATGAATTGGGGCAGCTCTGCACCGCCTTTGATACTATGCGCGAAGAACTTCTGAAATCAAATCAGGAACTGTGGCGGCAGGCAGAAGAACGGAAAAGGCTAAATGCCGCCTTTTCCCATGACTTGCGCAATCCGATCACGGTCTTAAAGGGAACTATAAAATTACTGCGGCAGGGAACAGCAGATGAACAAGCCATTGACAGATTGGAAAGCTATACATTACGGATTGAACAGTATGCAGAAGCTATGAGTAGCATCCAACGATTAGAACAAATGCCGGTGCGGATAAACGAGTATTCCTATTCACTGCTACATTCTGAATTAGAGGAAACAGCAAAAATTCTTGCAGGAGCATTAGAACCGTCTGTTTCCGCACCTGATAAGGGGACAATACAATTAGATCATGGATTGGTTTTAACCGTTGCTGAAAATCTAATTGGAAATGCGGCTCGGTTTGCAAAGAGTAAAATTGAAATTCATTTGGAACGGAAAGGAAACTTCTTGCATCTATCAGTTACAGACGATGGGCCAGGCTATCCTGTGGAGTTAATACAAAGCGGCCCGAAACCGTTTGGAAAAATGAAAGAAGACTCCGCACACTTTGGTATGGGGCTATACAGCAGCCAGATACTATGTCTGAAGCATGGAGGAACACTTACACTGGAAAACAGCAAAAGTTATGGCGCAACGGCTACTGCTTCTTTCCAAATAAATCAGAAACCTTGAGCGTTTTTTGAGATTTCTGTTTTACACTCTCCTTATATTATAAACAAGGAGAGTGTTTTTTATGAACATTGAAGCAAAGGAACTATCGAAAATCTACGGCAGCGGCGAGAGCCGTGTCGTTGCGTTGGATAAAGTCAACCTTGAAATTGCATCCAGCGATTTTATTTCTATTATGGGACCATCTGGCAGCGGCAAAAGTACCTTGCTCCACCTGCTGTCTGGACTGGACAAGCCGACTTCCGGCAGTCTGACATACGATGGAAAAGACATTTATCGTTTTAATGACAAAGAACTGTCCTCATTTCGCCGTCGGCGCATCGGATTTATCTTTCAGCAATTCAATCTTCTCCCTGTGCTGACCGCAAAAGAAAACATCATCATGCCCCTGCTTCTGGACAAAAAGCAGCCGGACGAAGTATATCTAAATCAGCTTACGGATTTGTTAGGTATTCGTGAACGGCTGACCCATTTGCCCCATGAACTTTCCGGCGGTCAGCAACAGCGTGTAGCGATTGCCCGCGCCCTGATCGCAAAGCCGGATATTATTTTTGCTGACGAACCGACTGGAAATCTGGACAGCAAGAGCGGCGGCGAGGTTATGGAAATGCTGCAAAGCATATGGAAAAAGATGGGGAAAACGCTTGTTATCATCACTCACGACAGCCGCATTGCAAGAATGGCAGACCGGCAATTTGTAATTGTGGACGGTGTTCTTTCGGAGGTGACAGCAAGATGAAATCTTATTTAGCTCTTGCATGGAAAGAACTGAAAGCACAGAAAATCACGGCAATCCTGATCTTGGTTGCAGTTATCATGTCCACGATTATGACGACAGTGATCGGTCAGTCTATTGGTATATTGCAATCCATGCGTATTCAGCAGGCGGCGGGTCTGAACGGAAACCGTTATGCAACCTTTCATCAGCTTGGCAAGGAACAAGCGCAAAAGCTGCATGAAGATGATCGCCTATATGATGTAGGCGATACGATCTTTATCGGCAGCACACCATTAGGCAACAGTAGTTTATCTTTATATCTTCGGGAATATCACGATAACGCATTATCTATGTACCCGGCAATCGGAAACGTAAAAGAGGGACGATTACCAGAGGAAGCGATTGAGATTGCCCTGTCGGAGGATGCGCTTCAATATCTTGGATTGGACGCTGTAATTGGCGATACCGTTTCTCTGGATTTGAGTGTTTCCGTTATGGATGGATCGCTGTCAGAGTTAGAATATTCTGCTGATTTTGTATTGACGGGCATTCTGGAAAGCAGCTATATCGGCTACGCATCTGGTACGGTTGAGGGGATTGTCGGTGAGGGAACCGCAGAAGAACTGTTGCCAGAAGAGTATCTGCTTTATTCCACAGATTTTAAGACTTATGACAAGCAAAATTTTCAAAGCATCATTTATGCTCTCGCAGAAGATTTGAACGTGGATGAACGGTATATCCAATATAACTGGGTTTTGCTTGACGCTATTGGTATTTCCTATGATGAAGCGGCAGACAGCGATACCGGTACGGGATTTTCATTTATGACTGCGGCGTGTATTTTGGTGGGTGTTCTGGTCTTGCTGGCGGCTGGGCTGGTAATCTACAACATTCTGAAAATCTCTATCACAAAACGCATCAAAGAATACGGAACACTTCGTGCGATTGGTGGAGAACGAGGGCAAATCTATCGTTTGGTTTCTTTGCAGCTTTTGATTCTCTGTGGAGCCGGTATTCCTATCGGATTGCTGCTCGGTATATTGTCGGCAAAAGGTGTATTGATTGCGGCTACGGGGCTTCTCAATCCCGATCTGTTCATGGCAAACAGCACTTCCGAATTGAACTCTGCAATCAACACCGCCAGTACGGTAAAACTACCGATGCTCTTTGCCAGTATCGCAGTCATACTTCTGTTTGCTCTGCTGGCTGCCTTTCCTGCTGCCCGGTACGCATCCCATGTATCTCCTACTGTTGCTATGTCGGGGCAGACTGTGAAAATCAAACGCAGGATAAAAAGGAACCGCAACATCCGTAATTTTGAAGCCTATTATGCAAGGCTCAACCTAAAACGAGGGCGTGGAAGAACAGCAGTTACCATTCTGTCTTTGGTTATGAGTATTACCGTATTTGTTGCCTTGCAGAGCTTTACAGGGCTGCTTGATGCCAGCAGTTCCGTTCAGGACATGTATTTCAGCGACTATGCAGTTACAAATGAAACCGTTGGCATCCCATCAGAAGCCGTAAAAACATTAGCGGAAAATGACGCAGTAGAAAGTGTTTCCACTACACGGCTTTCTGTATTTATGCCAGGTGCCGGTGATATACTGCCCTTTGAAACTGATCTTTCCGTACAGAGCCATGAAACCTTGCAGCTTGTAAATGTGGATGAAGCACAATTACAAATCTATGCTCCTAACTTGTCTGCTCAGGATAAACAGGCTTTGAAAGATGGAACAGGCTGCCTTGTAAAAAATCCCATTGCCTTTTCTTATGGAGATACAACTGTTCAGCAGACTGATCTTACCGTAGGTGATACCATTCAACTGGGAGACAGAACACTTCCTGTATTAGGATTGATCGATACAGCAATCACAATCAATAATGATGGCTTTACGAATGGTGTTCAACTCATCGTGAATGACGAAATATACTGTTCACTGCTCGGAAACGACAGTTATTCAGAAGTCTATCCTACATTACAGGATAACGCCGATACAGATACCTTTGAAAGCTGGTTGGATAGCTGGTGCAGCAATTATCCAGGAACACATTGGCTTTCCTATCTCCAAAGCAGCAATGAGATGATAGAAAGCTTTGAACAGATCAAAATGCTGTGCTGGGTGCTTATCATCTTTATCGGTATCATTGGCATCCTGAACATCATCAATACCGTTTACAGCAATATTCATACTCGTGTCGGTGAAATCGGGATGCAGCGGGCTATTGGAATGAGTGCCGCAAGCCTTTATAAAACATTTCTGTGAGAGGGCGCTTATTACGGTATCATTGCGTCAGTGATTGGAGCAGTGTTTGGCTATGTCTGCTGTATCTTTGTCGGAGCAGCACAGACCGATGCTTTACAGCTTGTCGCTGTTCCGGTTATGGCGATTGTGGAAGCTGCGATTATTTCTATTGTGGCCTGCCTGCTTGCAACGGCAATTCCTCTGCGTTCTATTGCAAGAATGAGCATTGTGGATTCTATTGAGACTGTTGAATAATATCAAAAACGACAATTAAAACAAGAAATCCCCCATAAAGCAAACCTTGTTGCTTATGGGGGATTTCTGTATGTTCTTTTGGGGTGTGCTAAGTCCCGTATAAGCGTGGTGTTGTTATGTTTGGTGTGGTATCTTTAACTATGGGAAACTCCATTTTCCCATTTTGAAACAGCCTGCCTGCTAACACCAATCGTTTCAGCAACAAATTCCTGCGTCATTTTGCACTGTGTTCTGTGTACTTTGAGTGCTTCACCCAACGATTTCCTCACTACGGATTTTTCCTGCCGTACATCTTTTGAATGGATATATTTGAGTAATGCACGAACAATAAGGGTAAGCAAACCAACAAAGATACATAAGAAAATTATTCCAACGATTATCATAAATACGGTTACTTTCATTTGACCACCTCCTAATGTTGCTGTTGGCTTCATTTCTCTGTACGGATATATTTAAGCAATGCACGAATAACAAGGATAAGCAAGCCGACAAAGATACATGAGAAAACTATTCCGACTACAATCATAATGATGTTTACTAACATTTGGATGACCTCCTTTCTTTGTTGGCTTTATTCTATCTGAATTACCGTGTTGCTACCACCAACTATCAAGCAATTATCAGTTGCATATCGGTTGCACAATGATAGCGTTCTGTTTTTTGACCTTATTATACTAAATTACCGTAGATAAGGATAGCTCGACTGATAAAACTTGCTGGACGGGAACAGCTTGCAGCGCAAGGTGTTTCCGGGCGGCAAGTCCACAAAAGGGTAGCTGGCGACAGCCAGCGCAGGGGAAGCGTAGCGTCCCCTGTATGATTTGGAGCAGACCATGACTGCGGAAAATCACAGCCCTCCGGCGAGGAGCCTTCGGAGAACGCAATGCACCAACCTTTGGGTGGTGTATAATTGCGCCCTTAGTAAACTAAGGGGGTTCCGGCATCTCCCGTTCCAGCAGTTTTTTCAATAGTTCCTGCGTGTCCTGTCTGTGAAAAATGAGTTTCAACAACAGCATGACATCATCATCTGTCAGGCGTTCCGGCTCTTGCAGAAAACTTTCCAGCATACCGCCACGGGTACAGAGCCGGTGCGTCCGTTCCTTTCGGGTAAGCTGTTTCAACTGGTGCTGCAATGCCTTTTCATCATTGATGGCTTTCCGCAGTTTCTTTTCGCTTTTTTCCAACTCCCGATTGAGTTTTTCCAGCTTTGAGGTATCAGGCAAGGGCAGCGTCCTCCTTTCCCGGTATCAGCACATAAATCCGGTTTGGTTCTCCAATGCCCTGACGCACCCGCATGATAAGTCCGGCAGTTTCCAGTTCATTCAGAGAACGCTTGACCGTCATGGAGCTGCGGGACAGGACTGCGGCAATGGCTGTGACAGGGAAGCAGACAAAGAGGATTCCGTTCTCGTCCTCCTGCCCTTTGGAGAGCATAGCGTCCAGCATCCGGCAGTACATGACCTTTGCGGTGCTGCTGACTGGAAATCCTGTCAACGCTCTGGGAAAAGGCATACAGGGCGGCAATGGTGTGTCTATCGTCATAAATTCAAAATTCATTCTGTGTGTTCCTCCTTTTTCTTTGCTCGTTTGGATAAATAACAGGGGCAGTCAATCACAACCGCCCGGAAGCTCTGCTTGCACCCATGCTGGCATTTCCGGCATAATTCGTTGTAAGTGACACGCCCCCGGTCATTGAGGTAAAAGGAAAGCTCATACTTCCTCTTTTTGCTCATTCTCGGCATATTGCGCTTCCTCCCGTTTTAGTGTATGGTTTCGGGGCGATTTTCGGTAAAATTACAGCCATAGAGCCGCTTAAAATCTCCCGAAGTATCAGCGATAGGGTAGACTGTCCCCCTATCAGATTGTTGTGTTTCGGTATCATTTCGGTGTCAGTTCGCCAGTTCTCCCCGGTGTCGTTCCTCCCCTGAATCTCACAGCGGCGTATCGCTCCCTTTGGTACGCTCGTTTTGGTCAGGGTTCCTCCATATCCCTGCCAAAATTCATGGCGCTACATCGCCGGGGAAGCATATCCCACACAGGCTGGTCATTCGATTGGAATAATCCATCGATGAACTACCTGTATCATAGAACATTTTTGTGCCCTGTGCCGTATGTCCACAAAGTAGGAATTAAGGGTAAAAATCAGAAATTTCCACGATTACGGAAAGTGTGATATAATCCAGATAAGCGGCAGCAATGAAACCGTTGGAAAGGAGCGTGTGCCCATGAAAGGAGCAACAAGCATACAGGAACGCCTTTGGGAACTCCGCAAGGACAAAGGCTTAAATCTGGAAGAACTATCAAAACTAACGGGTATTTCTAAATCAGCCCTTGGCAGTTATGAAAAAGAAGATTTTAAGGAAATCAATCATGGCAACCTTATCACGCTGGCAGACTTCTATGGGGTTTCCGTCGATTATCTGCTGTGCCGGACAGAGAACAGGGAGCAGATCAACACGCCACTGACGGAGCTGCATTTGAACGATGAAATGGTTGCACTTCTGAAAAGCGGTCGGATCAACAACCGTCTGCTCTGCGAACTTGCCACCCATAAGGACTTTATCAAGTTTCTTGCGGACATTGAGATTTATGTGGATGGGATTGCCACCATGCAGATTCAAAACCTCAACACCCTTGTCGATACTGTCCGACATGAAATCATAGAACGGTATCGCCCTGGCGAAGATGACCCACATTTGAAAGTGCTGCAAGCCGCCCATATCAGTGATGATGAATATTTCAGCCACATGGTTCTGGATGACCTAAACCTGATTATCCGGGATATTCGGGAAACCCATAAAAAGGATAGTGAGAGTGCGCCCCAGACCACTGTTGCCAATGAACTGAAAGAAAATCTGGAAGCGGTCGAAAATTTCAAGGGCAGCCGTTTGGAAAAACTGGCAGTGCTTTACTGCAAGCAGCTCGGTATCAACTATAAAAATCTGTCAGATGAAGAATTTCGCTGGCTTATTCGGATTCTCCAAAAATCAAAGAAAACGGGAACGCCTATCAACCAGAGGAAAAAACGGTAAAGGAAAACCGCTGTTGCATGGTTTGTTGGATTCCATGTAGCAGCGGTTTGTGCTGTGGTTATTACTTCATTCGTTTTCTTAATATTCGGCGATAATTTGTTTCTCCCTTTGGTGCGTCCTGTATAATTTCCAACACACCATCTTCAAGCATTTTATCAATGCGATTGGAAATCCATACATCACTAATTCCAAGTTGATATTTTCCTAAAACATTACCTATGACAATAGCCATTTTGAATTGCTCTGGCTGTTCCGCAATTTCACGAAGAATGAAACTATCATATATATCTTCTGAAACGCTTTGCAATTTACCATTTAACATTGCACGCAAAGGTGCATTTTCATTTTGAAGTTGATTCCATTTCATAGCACAAGCTGAAAGAAATACAGGATTAGCTTTCTCTTGTAGAGTTATATAGTTTCCCCATTCGCCAGGAGAGACCTCGCCCCATGCTATTTTGGATGTCATAGTATTTTCTTTTCCATATTCCCATGTAGGTAACTTAACCAAATAAATTGTTGTCTGGCAGTTTAAGGGTTGAAGTTGTTTCATAAGCCAATACATACCACAAAGCTCATCTGGATTATAGCTATACCAAATGCGAATTTCTTCCCCAGCTACATATCGTTCAATCACTGAGGTCAATGTAGTTTTAATTTTCTGTATTTTTTCTTCAACCTGATAATCTAAATCCTCTACAAAGCAGACAGACAGCATTTTCTTGAAAACATTTTTCCGCTGTTCGCCAATTCCATTATCAGAAATATCTCCCACACTAAGAGCCATATCAAAACAATAAACATCACAGCTCTTGCCTCCCAATGGAATAGCATTCTCCCAAGCAATGCGTTCTTGTTCCTGTGCTTGAAGCTGTGCTTTTTTCATTTCATCTGAAGATGGAACACTCCCGTCTTCATGCCTCATAAATATTGAAACAGCACTTCCTCTATACTTTCCCTTGCCGTAAGTTTGGGCAATTTTCAAACTTCCACAGGCACTTTCACCAAATACAATTTCAATCATCTTATATACCTCCGATTTAATTGCTCCCGTTATGAATAAATCATCTCATGCAAAACAATTTCTTCTGCCCGGTTATGAATGTTATTGCAACGCTGCACCCATTCCATTTGGTGGGTACGCTTCAATTCCTCGGTTACGCCCTCGGCAGTTTTCATCTGCTCCATGATGGTGTCTAACCGTTCCTGTGCCTGTTCGTTCAGGTCTGCAAGATATGTCCACAATTCCCCGGTCAGTATCAATGTATTCAATCTGGCTGGGTGGACTTCCCTTAAATATTCCCGGTGCATCCGTCCGTACTTTCCGATAGGGCGGTGTTCCTCCGGCAGTTTCAAGTCCGGGATGTAATAATCTCCGACAAGGATATAATCAATTCCGTTTTCCGTTATTCTTGGTTTCAATTCGCTCATGTTCCTTACCTCCTGTGGAAGCAGGCTCGTCTGGTACTAACTCAATCACATCGGTAATCTCACAATTCAGCGTTTCGCAGATACGGGCTAATGTATCCATGCTGATGTGCTTTCCCTCTTTGCTCATGTTGGCAATCATATTTGTTGTCATACCAGCGGCAAGCCTTAAATCCTCTTTTCTCATATCACGCTCTAACAGTGTGTGCCAGAGTGGCTTATAGCTGATGTGCATATTGTTTTCCTGCCTTTCTATCTATACCACCGGGGCGGCTGCCCCGGCAGGAACTTTTCTCTTATTATAGCACCAATCTTGTGAAATCACAATTTATTCTTGTAGCCTGCCGCTGATACCGTCTGGATTGTGCTTTTCCTTTCGTTTTTTGTTCCAACTAATTAGCCATGAACTGCTTCATGCCCTGGCTCTTTGCTCAAGTGAGATAAAGAAGTAAAAGAAGTGTAAAAAATTTTGCCGTTCCTATCCGGCACTTGCGCATTGTGTCGGATAGGTCGGGCGGTTATTCGGGCAAGTCCACCTTGCCAACAAAAGAATAATAAATCTCAATGTCCTGTCTGCGGGTCTTGTTCTCGTCATAGCTGCACTCATGCACAACGATTTTCTCTACAAACTCCCGCAGCAGAGTAGGGGTAAGTTCTTCAAAGCTGGTATGCCGCCGGACAACATTCATAAACTTTTCTGCGTTCACGGTGGCTTCCTGTGCTTTGGAAAGCTCCGCTTGGATAGCGGCGGCTCTTTCTTTCAGCTCCCGTTGTTCTGCTTCATAGTCTGCCGACAGCTCTGTGAAACGCTCGTCTGATATGCGCCCGGTCACGCTGTCCTCATACAGCCGCTTGAAGATAGCGGATAACTCGGCTATGCGTTTCTCGGCGGCTTCCAGTTCCTTTTTCTTGGCGGCGTTCCTGCGCTTGCCCCCGTCCTCGTTCTGCTCAATCAAGAGCTTCATAAACCGGGCTTCATGCTTTGCCGCATAGCTTGTCACTTTCCGCAGATTGGAGAGTACACCAGCGGTCAAGAGGTCGGTGCGGATAAAGTGCGCCGTACAGTCATGGGTGCGCTTCTTGTAGTTGCCGCAGATATAACAGTCCTGCTTGCGCTTGTCCGTCTGGTATCGCTGCTGATACATCACGCTGCCGCAGTCCGCACAGAACAGTATGCCGGAGAACAAACCCACTTCATCATAGCGGTTGGGGCGTTTGCGCTGTTTGCGAAGCTCCTGCACCCGTTCCCATGTTTGGGTGTCTATGATAGGCTCGTGGTGGTTCTCGAAAATCACTTGCTTTTCCAGGGGATTTTCTACACTGTGCTTGACTTTGTAAGAAAGTTTTTCTGTCTTGAAATTTACCAGACAGCCTGTGTATTCCCGGTTTTCAAGGATATGCACTACGGTATTAGTCGCCCACTTGCACTCATAGCCGGGGTGGTAGCGGCGGGTGCTGCCCGTCCTGCGGTATTCCAGCGTCCCCGGCGTGGGGATTTGCTGCTCTGTGAGCATACGGGCTATCTTAGTCGGACCATTCCCAGCAAGGCAGAGGTTGTATATCTGCTTGACTACGGGTGCAGCTTCCTCGTCAATAATAAAATTTTCGTCCTCGTCCATGAGGTAGCCATACACAGGCTTGCTTGTGATGGGCTTGCCACTCATACCTTTTGAGCGTTTTACTGCTTTGATTTTCTTGCTCGTATCTCTCACCAGCCATTCGTTAAATATATTCCGCAACGGGGCAAAGTCATTGTCGCCCTGTGCGCTGTCCACTCCGTCATTGATAGCGATGAAGCGGACACCTTTCTGTGGGAAAATCATTTCTGTGTACATTCCCACTTGCAGGTAGTTTCGCCCTAACCTCGACATATCCTTTACGATAACTGTCCCGACTTTTCCGGCTTCAATGTCCGCAAGCATGGCTTGAAAACCGGGTCTTTGAAAGTTCGCACCAGAATAACCGTCGTCCGTGTACCAGCGCAGATTGGAAAAGCCGTTCTGCTTTGCATAGGTTTCAAGGATACGCTTCTGATTGGAAATGGAATTGCTCTCGCCTTGCAGCTCGTCCTCATGGGAAAGTCTTGGGTAAAGGGCGGTAATTGGTTGTTGGTTGGTCTGTCTTAACATAAAATCCTCCGTTTCCGACAGCCAGCCCCACTATTCCGTACCTTGATTGTACCACATGGGGCGGCTGTCTGTATAGCGGCAAAAGCGTCAAATCTGCTTCTTTATGGTCGGTCAAATCGCCGTTTTTTGTGTAGCAGCTTCCGCTTCCAGCACTTTCATCATCTTGTCGGCTGCGGTGTCGGTTGCGCCCTGCTTGAAGAAGCCGGAAACGGTAAGGACGGAGTTGCCCATGCGGATTTCCGTTACACAGTCCGGGCGGCGGTCTGTTTTGGTGGTGCTTGTCTGTTTCGTTTCTGTCATAGGCTCTCCTTTCGCTGCTTCATCAGCTGCTTTAAGCGTTCCAGCTTTTCCTGTGCGGTTTCCTTTCGGAAGTTGCTGCCCGTGAAGCGGACAGGGGCGCACATGGAAGTCAGCCTGTCATAGATACGGGCGTGGGGTGTGTCCTGCGGGTGCTGCAATTCCTCCAGCGTGAGGTTGGTCGTGGCGATCAGCGGCTTGCCGCTTCGGTAACGGCTGTCAATCACGCTGTAAACCTGTTCCAGCCCGTATTCTGTCCCTCGCTCCATACCGAAATCATCAAGTATCAGCAGGGGGTAGCTGCAAAGGCGGGAAATATATTCGTTCCTGCCCTCAAAGCTGGCAGCAAGGTCATTGAGTATCGTTGCAAAGTTTGTCATGCGAACGGCAACCTCTTTTTCCATAAGGGCGTTGGCGATACAGGCGGCAAGGTAGCTTTTTCCTGTCCCCACGCCTCCCCAAAACAGGTAGCCGATATTTTCAGCCTGCATGGTTTCCCAGCTCTCCACATAAAAGCGGGCGGTTTCGGTCTGTGGGTTTCTGCCGTTGTCATGCTCAAATGTCCAGTTCCGCATAGCGGGGTCGGCAAAGCCCCGGCGTTTCAAGTCCTCCACTGTTTCAAGGTGCTTCTGTCGGCTTTCGGCGGCTTGCTGCTTTTCACGGGCTGCCCGCTGGCAGTCGCAGTCTGTTGGGTGTCGGTCATGCCCTAACCATTGGGCGGTTTCTTTTGAAAAGTAGGCTTCTTTGGGCGTATGGCACTTGCCGCAGTATAAAAGCCCGTCCTCGCCTGTGTAGTCCTCCGCTTCGGCGGTAGTGGTTGTAATATCCGTAATCATAGCTTCAATCTCGTTTTTCATAAGCTCTCGCCCTCCTTACATGAATAATCGGGTATGCCCTGTTTCGGGGCAGCCTTGCCTTTGGCAGCGTCCTCCTGCGCCCACTTGTAAATGGTGGCTGCATGGCTCTGGTACTGCTTCCCGGTGGAAGCGATATGGCAGGAAAGCCGGTCAATATAATACTCCCACTTGTCGGGCAGCTCTGTTTTCAGCCCGGAAAGCTCTGTATCGGTCAGTATCACATTGTTGTATCTGCCATAAGCGGCGGGGGCGGGGTGTCCCGTTTCTCCCTCTCTCTCTTTTTCTATCTCTTTCTCTAACTCTATCTCTATCTCTGGTGGACGAATGTCGGACAAATGTCCGCCTTTTGTCCGGGGCGGTAAAAGTGCCTTGTTTTCCAGCCTTGCAGCCCGTTTTCTCTCGGCTTCGGTAGAGGACTGTCCTATCATCAGCTCAATATCGGTCATATAAAAAGCCCCGCTGTCAAGCTGCTCCACAAGCCCCAACTGCCGGAAAATCTCTAAAGCCCTTTCAACCGTCCCTATCTGGTGGCGGGTCAGTGTCGCTATCATCTGCGCTGTGTAGGGGATATGCTCGTCAAGCTGCAACTTCCCGCCGTTTTTCAGAGATTTTAAGTACAGCTTCAAGAGGATATTGGAATATAAAATCCCGTCTTTCATATCTTCCAGCAGCACAATGGAGTCGCTGTCAAAAAAATTCTCTTTCAGCTTGAGGTAGTAATACTTGCGGTTATCTGCCATTGTCCCTGTCCTCCTTTTTCCGGCGTTTGGAGTAGTAGCGGGGGCAAAGTATGATAACCGCCCGGAAGCTCTGCTTACAGCTATGGGTACAGCCCCGGCAGAGGTCGTTGTATGTGATACGGTCGCAGGTGGTATTCCCGACTTTTACTTGCCGCAGGAAAAAAGACCATTCCAGCCGCCGTTTCTTGCTCATTCTTGGCATGGGTGCGCTCCTTTCTGCCGTTTCCGCTGGTGTGGCGGTATCGACGGTAATTCTGTATCATCTCGGTATCATTTTCGGGGTTTTTCTGCCCTGTAAGCCCGTTAAAAAATCCTTTGGTATTGCGGGTAGAGTACGGGGCAGCCCCCTTGTTCTGTATGGGTTCGGGTACATTTTGGGGTGGTTTTTATCGTTCCTGTTCCTGCCTTTTCACAGGCTTGCGCTCCCGGCGTAAAATCTGGTCGATATTGCCCTTGACAGTCTGTAAGCGGCGGTATTCCTCCCGTTTTGCCCGGTAATCGTTGTAGCCGCTGTTTTTCTCTTTGATAAGGGCTTCAATCTCTGCTTGCAGGGCTTTATAGCTCGGCAGCTTGGAAATGCCGTTCTCCTTGAAATAACGGGCGGCTGCGTCTGCTATGATAAAGTCGCTTTCGTGCTTCTGTCGGTAGGCTGCTTTTGCTTTGGCGTTTTTCTGCTGTTTCAGCCCGTCCCGGACAGGGCGGGTCTTGGAATAGGCAAGCACCTGCCGTTGCAGCTCCTTTTTCCCGTTCAGCGTCTTTTCCACCTGCTTCAGCTCTGTAAGGCTTTCCTGCATGGCGGCATAAGCGGCAGAACAGGCTTCGTCCAGTTCCTCCGGGGAAGAAAAGCCGTACTGTTGATAGGCGGTAACAGTAGCTGCCATTTGCTTTAGGTTGTGCTTTGCCGCCCAGCGGTCATAGCCCACGCCCTTGCCCTCGGCTCGCTTGGCTTCCCGGTCAACCATGCGCTGCAAGGTGTTGTCTGCCGGGGTGGTTTTTGCGGCTTTTTCCTCCCGCAAGCGTCCCTTTTGGGTGTGGGGGTATTCGGGTATGGCTTTGGTCTGTTCGGCGGCTCTGTGGGCGTTCTGCGTGAGCAGGGCAAGGACAGCAGCCTTGTCAAAATCGTCCCCCAGCTTCCGGGCTGTGATAGGCTTTGTCCTGTCCGGCGTGAGGTAGGAAAGCCGCCCCCGGCTCTCCTTGACAGTTACGCCCTCCCGCAGCAAAAGGGAAGAAAACTCGTCAAAGCTGCCAGCTTGGGAAAGTGCCTGCCGTATCGTCCGGCGCAGCTTCGCCTTGTCCGTTTCAAACTTGGTGGGCTTGGTCGGCTGTCCTGCGGCTTCTCTGACAGCGTTCTCTTTATCAAGGGCAAGCTGCCCTTTCTTTGCCGCCCAGTATTCCCGTTCCGTTATCCGTTCCTTGCTGCCGTTCAAGAGGTCGATTTGGTAAAGCCCCTCCCGGTGGCACATCTCCATGACTTCACTCTTGAAATATTCCATAGCGGCGTTGGTGCAGCGGTGCTTGCAGCCCGCCCGTGTGTCGGCTGGTCTGTCCATGTAGGGCAGAAGCGGGACTTCGTAAATCCGCAGGGAGTTGATGACGATATGCACATGGATATTGCCGCTGTGGTTATGCCCGTCCGGGTGGGTGCATACAAGGGCTTGGTGTCCGGGGAAATGCTCTTTGCAGAACTGCTCGCCCAGCTCCTGCGCCCGGTCTACGGTCAAGCCGTTGTCTGTCCCGTCCCGTGGGTCAAAACTGATGATATAGTGGTGGCTTTTCACATCTTCCCGTTTTTGGTTTTTCTCATAGCGGAGATTGGCTCGCATACAGGCAACGGCGAAATCCTCGCCCCCGCAGTTGAGGGAAGAAATGCGGTAATCCTCCCTCGGTATCAGCCGCCCGTTTTCATCAAGGGTGGGCTTCATGGTAAACTCGTCATGCTCAAATGTGAGGTAGGCTTCCGCTGCGCCATAGTCGGCATTTTTAGAGCTGATATGTTTGAATGTTGCCAACAGCGTCACCCACTTTCTGCAAGACTTCAAACTTTAGGGCAGCAAGGTCGGAAATCGCCGCCCGTACCTCCCCGGCAAGCTGCGGGTAGGGGCTGTGCCACTCATTCAGCGTCCGGGCTATCTGGTTTAAGTTGCCGCCGATCCTGCCGTATTCGGCGGTCAGCTTCCCGACAGCGGCAAGCAGCTCGTCATTGACGGGGGAAACGGTTATGATGGGGCGTATGGCTGCCCCGGTTATGGCTTGCCGGATAAACTCGGCTTGGCTCATGTGGTAAGCAGAAAGCCTTTCCGCAAACTCGGCGTATTCTTCCTCGGTCATGCGTGTCTTGACTACCCGGCTGCGGTGCGGTGTGTTGTATCTTTTCATGGTCGGCAGACCTCCTTTCTGTGCGTGGTGTTCTCTCACTAATAGGAGAAAAACAGGGGGTAAAACGGAACTGTTTTTGAAAAAATCCGAAAAAATATTTTGAGGGATTTTTAAGCGGCGCAAGCCGCATAAGCAGGGTTTGGGGAAGGCACTCCCCAACAAGATTCCCGCAGGGGCAAAATGAGCGAAAAGCGAATTTTGGCACCTCGGTAGAATCTTGCTCTAAGAAACTGCCAGACTGCCACTCACTTCCTACTGCCACTTTTTCAGGAAATCGCAACCAGCTTTTTTATAAAAGGCTGCGGGCTGGCGTTCTTCCCTTACTCCCTACAACACCGCAAAAAGCAAAAATGACGGACTTTCCGGCAAGAACTTTTCCGGCGGCTCGGTCTTTCCCGACAATAAGGCGTTTCGGAAGCTGCGTTTTGCCCGCTGTCTAAAAAAAACGGCATTTTTTGGTTTCACTATCTAATACGGAACTTTTGGAAATTTGCCAAAAATGAGCGCAAAAAAAGCAGCAAATCTTTTTCGGATTTACTGCTTCATGTGCCGCTGCGGGGCGGCGGGATATTCAGTTTCTATGTTATCGGTCAAGCCGGAACTTGAACAGGCTTTCAATCAGCTTTGTTCTGATGTAGTCCTCCATATCAGAGTTGTAATAGCCGTTCATCTTAGAGAAGTAGCGGATATATCCAGCGTATCGGTCAAGGACGGCTTGTATCGCTATGGGGTCGCCCTCATGTGCCTTTATGATAGTGTCATAGGGGAGAAGTCGGTTACTCATGGGACAGCACCTCCATTTCCTCTTTCAGCCGCTTCAAGGCAAGCCGTATATGCCGCCCGATTGTGCTGCGTGTCCAGCCGCTTTGTTCTCCGATTTCTTTCTGCGTCAAGTGCTGAAAGTAGTACAAAAAGATTTCTTCCTGCGTCTGTTCCGGCAATCGGGCAAGAGCAGCCGCAAGAGAACAGCTATCTAAAAGTATCGTCTGCCCCCGGACAGAGAACGGATAAGTTTCGCCATAGTCCGGCACTTGAAAATACTCGTCTGTGGTGCTTAGTTGGACAAACTTTTCTTCGGTCAGATATTCAAGGGAGATTTCCCGTTTCCATCTCGCCGCCAGCATACGGGCAGCGTCAAAGGACGCATGGCGAATAACAATCCGGCAATAGGTATCATGGGTATAGCGGATATGTTCTTGATAGGCTTCGTATTCAGTCATGGAAAATCCCCCTTTCTTCGATTATGGGAAAGGGCGGCAGCACTCCTTGCTGTCGCCCCTTGATTGCCTATCTGCAAAGGCGGGCGGGGCTGTCAACGGCAGCGCAGTATGCGCTGTTTATCTTGACCGTTGACTGGCTCGGCTGGCTTTGCTACTCGCTGATAATCGGTTTTCCGTCTTTGTCAATCAAGGGACAAATCCCCCCGCCAGTTCCAAACTTTGCCACAAGGTAATTGACCCCGGTTTCTCTGTCCACTACCACATAAAAGCCTTTCACACTTCCTGCGGTTTCAGTAATTTCAAATCTTCTGCTTCCCATATAGATACCTCCCAATAGAAATCAAAGCTCTTGCTTTACAAAAATGCGATAACTGATTTGATACATCACATAGCACCATGCCAACGCCAGAAGCGGTGAGCAGCAGAGAAGAATAAATACAATCTGGTCTGTCAATGCAACTCCCAGCATAGTAAGAAGCTGATATATTCCAAAGCAAATCCCTGCCGGAATGAGGAATGATACTAATAGCAGAACACGGCCTTTTTCTGCGCCAAACTTGAACACAAGAGGAATTGACATACTTCCAAAAATAAGGGAGATTACCCATGCAACGAGTGTCAAAAACAGAAGCTCTCCAATCCCTACTATGTCGAGTACGATTTTATCTGTGATTAGGCCACCGATAAAACCAATAATCAGCCCAAAGAGGCTGCCAATGGCGCAGAAGATAGCCAGCACCATAAATTTTCCAGCAACCAATTCTTTCTTGGAAACTGGCATTATCATAGCATACCGTGTCCATTTAGAACTGTCATCAAAAGAAAAGGTTGTTACAATCATCATGCTGCACAAAATCGCACATACAAAAATATAGCCTTCTACGCCGGAAAACGGAATAAGCGCAACGGCAAAAACCACAAGGATGAATAGCATAGATTTCGCATTGTGGCCGATATTAAATAAATCTTTCAAAACAAGACTTTTCATTTTGCTTGCTCTCCTTTCACATACAGCAGCAGAATATCGTCGATTGTTGCGTCGTCCACTACGGCATTTTTATATTTCCTCCGGGCTTTTTCCTTGTCAGCTACCAGCACATTCCATTGATAATCATCTTTGCGGTAAGCCAGAATTTCCGCTTTATCGAGCTGGTCGAACAGTGCTGCGCCACAGCGGATAATACCATAGTTATAACGAAGTTCATCTTTCGTTTTACAAAAAAGAACCTTGCCCTGATGGATAAATGTAATGTAATCTGCGACTTTTTCTAAATCTGTTGTGATATGCGAGGACATCAAAATGGAATGATTTTCGTCCTGAACAAATTCAAGAAATACATCAAGAATATCATCACGCATTACAGGGTCGAGGCCGCTTGTCGCTTCGTCCAAAATCAGTAGCTTGGGGTTATGGGAAAGGGCGACGGCAATACACAACTTCATCTTCATTCCCTTGGACAGAGATTTAATTTCCTTATCCGCTGGAAGTTGAAACCGCTTTAGATAGTCTTGAAACAGATGGCCGTCCCACTGTTTGTAGGCAGCACCAGCAATTTTCCCGACTTTGGCCGGAGTGAGCGTTTCATAGAAGTTAATTCCGTCAAACACTACGCCAACATCCTCTTTGATTTGTTTTGTGGACGATAATTCCTGCCCCCAAAAAGTAACTGTTCCATCATCTTTATGAATTAAATCAAGAATAGCATTGATAGTTGTGCTTTTTCCGGCTCCATTTTCGCCAATAAGCCCCATGATTGTTCCTTTCGGAACCGAAAACGAAACATGGTCTAACTTGAAATCGGCGTATTGCTTTGTCAAGTTCTCAACCTGCAAAATAGCGTTCATAGTTAATCCTCCTCTTGATAAAATATCGTCAGTAATTCAATCAGTTTTTCCAACGATATTCCACTTATCCGCCCAATATCGGCGGCCTCTTGCAAATGTTCTTCGGCCAATCTCTGCTGTTCTTCCTGATAAAAGTCTTTGTTCTGTGCCGACACAAAACTTCCTCGGCCTACCGTTGTTTCAATAAAACCGTCCCTTTGCAAATCTTCATACGCTTTTTGAACGGTAATAACACTCACATGAATGGACTTTGCCAGCGCCCGCATAGAGGGAATAGGATCGCCGGTTTTTAACTCGCCACTCATAATCATGGCTTTTATCTGTGAAGTTATCTGCTCATAAATTGGCTTGCTCGTATTACTGCTTATGATAATTTCCACAACGCCCCTCCTTTGTTCTATAATGTACTTATCGTACAAGTACATTATATTCAAGGCAAACGCTTTTGTCAATAGGGTATTAGAAAATTTATCTTTGCTTATTAAGCAAAAGAAGCCACACAATTTGTATGGCTTCCATGAAATTCTACTTTGAAATTTTTACGGAATAACGGGCTGTTGTCTATCAACTTCTTGTGTGTTACTTTATGGCACATGAGCATTGGCGCCGGGGTTGTCGTTGCCGTAACCTTCCAGCAGGTTGATAACGCCCCAGATACCGAGACCGGCACCGAGCGCGATAACGAGGGTCTGAAGAACGGTGATTGCCTGTTCAAAAAATGCCATATAGTTTGTTAGCCGGAATCTGATTAAAAAATAGGTTTGTCATGTTTCATAGGCATACAAAAGCCGGAACAATCTGCCGCCCGGTTTCCGGGGGGCATGATTCCGGCTGTCCTCCTTTTTCATTATTTTTTCTTGCGATTGTCCGCTTTGTACGCCAATGGCCCATAGAGGGCAGGTGCGGCGAATAGATAAGATCACTCCCTTCTAAAGCGGAACGAAATTAAGCGCCCTTTGTGTCTACTTCATATACATCGCAGACCTCATTGGGCTTGAGTTTCAGCCTTGCGGACAAGAATGCTTCAATATCAAAAGCGTTCTTGTCATCCGCGTCGGCAGTGTACTTGAAATTGGGGTGCTTGGTAATGTCGTACTTGTCCGAAAGAAAAGGACGCACACCGCGCAGCTGGAGAATACACTTGCCGCCATCCATAACAGCAAGCTCATCCTGGCTCATCAGCTCTTTGCCACATTGTCAAGTGATGAATTCAAGAAAACGGCAGCCGCAAAGAAAAATCTTTGTGGCTGCCGTTCTAATTGGCGGCTTGAAGCAAAAAAATCCCCGGTTGTACCAGGGAAATAAAAACTTTAGTATAGCCTAAAAGAGAAAGCTAGCGCCTTGAGGCGCGGCCAAGTAGAGTGGGCTTAAAGCCTGCGTCCCGAGCCACCCGTTTTACGGGTGGCAGCGACTCCTTGTCTGTTTATCTTATACTTGTCAATTTATATTATCCAATAATGTGAATTATAATATGACAGTACGGATGCATATTATAGAAACATAACTTTGAAAGAATCAAGCATAACCTGTGGAGTGACTCTTCAACGGATAAACTATTTTCACTTCATACAGTTCCGACATATGGAATAAGGAACACCAATCGCCCTCAATACAACTTTCTTTCTATTAGTTAAAAATGCACATAATCAAAAAAGAAAATCGACTTATTTTAGACAAATTCATTGACAAGTTCTGCTTTAGGTGATAAAATAAAAGTGAAAAGTCGAAATTTATATTGTTGGGAGGTAAGACCGATGATTTGTTTTAAGGTTAAGTTGCCTAACTTAATAATGGAGCATTTTTACCGACGCTGCCAGCTTTGGAGGCTTAGAATTAAAATTGTTTCTATTTGCGCATAAGTTAGGCATGATTATTTGTCTACTTATGCGCTTTTTTATTTGAATTTTCAGTATTAGCAGAAAGGAAGTGTTATACATAGATAACATATGGCTTATCCTTTTGCTTCTATTAAGTTTTTTTATGATTTTTAAGCCGGAACTTTTATGGAAAATTGAACACTTCTTTTCTGTAAAAGGCGGTGAACCTACAGATTTATATCTTGGTTTGATGCGGGTTGCTGGAGTATTCTTTTTTATTGCATCCATCATTTGCATTATTGTTTTGGTTTTATAAGAGAAGGGGGGCTTTTAATGAAAAAGCTAACACGTAAGATTGTTGCACTTACTCTTTCCTTGGTTATGTGCATAAGTTTTTCTAACACTACTTTTGCTTATGCCGACAACGAGAATATCAGTTCTTCTGCTGAAGCAAGCAAAGTGAATTGGTGGAAGATTGGCTGGATTATCCTTTCAGATTATGTGGAAAAGCTTATCGATCTCGATGGACAGAGTGAAAAGGATAGTAGTTGGGCCTATCTTGTTTCACCTAGCATAGAATATAACACGGGTGATATGGGGCCTGAGGTTTATTTTCGTCCAGAAGTAGATAACAGCGTTGGTTCTATCCGTATGCATGGACATAGGATTATCTTTGTCGATATTTTTACACAGATTGCACTCATCTTGTCAGATGCCTCTGGTGATACGGTAAGTCAAGCAACTACTGGTACAAATCAGTATATGTTTTATACAAAGAAAGCAGGAGACAGTTCTGGTACATGGAAAGCACAGTTTGTTTCAACTGAGACATACAAATGGCAGTTGTATTATGCCCATTATTACAATGCCAATGCTCGTTCAAGTGTTCCTATGACGGAAGATGGATTTTACTTTGGGGATAATAACAGAGTTTATCAATTCTCTGTTGCAGAATCTTACAGACTTAATTCTCTTCCTCCAGAGGTTGTTGATATGACACAACTTAATGCTCAATTTATTAATCCTGCTGATGGAAAAACTGTAGATTATCTCAAAGACTTTAATGCTGGAGATCAAGTTCATTTCTCTGATATAATTATTGACATTAGTTATGATGCGACTGAGGATGCGACTACATTTTATTTTACCGAGGATACTTATGAGGAAAACATAGGATGGAAATTTGCAGGAAATCTTCTTGACCAATATTCCGCTGGTGATGTTCTGAATCTAACTTTTGATGTGTTGAATGTCGGAAACTATCAGGGCATTACTTTTGAAAGCCTCGACTACTTTGAAGCAGCTTACGCGCATAATAACGGTGCCGCTTATCCCAATATTCAAGATTACCAATAATTTGATTTTGACATAAGGACTTATAGAAGAGGGCGTGTTGCGGATAATTTTCTGCAACGCGCCCTTTTTAGTATGCTTTAGCAAAATAAAGTTATCCCTTTTACTCTGGCCAAAGGAATAACTTTATTGCCTGATAGCATTAAAAGAAAATTGTTGTATCACTTTTGATATAAATTAAAAGTATTTAGCGTCTAAATTCTACCTTGACATTTCCCCAACAAAATTGTAAATAATCTTAACCTCCTGTGTCCTCTGACCATCAATCTTCTTGATTTCTCCAATCAGAATCCGGCTAATGAGCCGGTTCAGCACCGCCTCGTCCAGTTCCTCGATGGCGGCATAGCGCCGGATTTCCTTGATAAAAGTGCGGACTTCGCTTTCTTGCGCATCGGCACGACCTTGCATCATTGCCAGGTCATGCAGGCGTTTCTGGTTGGATTCCTGCTCCTGTTCCAGCGCCGCCGTCAGCTTCACAAACCGCTGCTCGGTCAGGATGCCTTTGGCCTTATCGGTGTACAGGCTCAGGAACATCCCGTCAATTTCCTGATTTCGGGCTTCCAGCCGCAGGCGTTCCTTTTCTGTCTGGGAGGCGTCCACCAGATACCGGTGCTCCATCCGGCGGCTGAGCCGCTGGTAGAACGCATCGGCATCCTTCATAGCCTGCGCCGCCAGTTCCTGAATGTCTTTCAGCACCAGATTGTATAAATCCCTGGCCTCGATCTTGTGGCTGGAACAGACCTTGCAGCCCATGCGGTTGTAGGTCTGGCAGATATAGTACGCCTTGTCAATCGGCTCCCGCATTTCGCCGGTGAAGCGGTTCTTCCCGGTTCGGCCCACTTTCTCATACCGCACCTGCATGGACTTCCCGCAGGTGGCGCAGTAGACCAGACCGTGGAACAGATTATAAAAGGGGCAGGAATTCCCCTGAATGGTCGGCCTGCGGTCAATGAGTTCCTGCACCTGTTCCCATTCCTCCGGCGTCACAATGGCCTCATGGCAGCCCTCGATCACTTCCCACTGGTCACGGGGAATAATGTCATAGGTGTTGGAGCGGATGCCTTTCTGATGCGTCCGAAAGACCAAATGTGCGCCCTTATAGAATGGATTTCTCAGGATGTGACTGATTCTGGCTCCGCCCCAGAAATAATAGTTGGCGTCAAACTCCGTGTTGGCTTTGACATGGGTGATTGGGATTTTTTCTTCCATCAGACGTTTGGAAATCCTCATGCAGCCCAGCCCGTCAAGGGCATAGTCATAGATTTTGCGGATGATTGGCGCTGTCTCAGGGTCAATGATGAGATGCCCCTTGTCCTCCGGGTCACGCATCAGGCCGAAGGGCGGCGTCCCTCCGCAGAACTTCCCCTGCCGGGAGCGGGTGGTGATGCCTGCCAGCACCTTTTTAGAAATATCCCGGCTGTACATATCGTTCAGGATATTCTTAAAGGGCGTAATGTCCATCTCCTGACGGGTCAGGCTGTCCACGCCGTCCGTGATGGCGATATAGCGTACATTGTGTTTGGGGAAAAAGATTTCGATATAGCTGCCAGCTTCAATATAGTTCCTACCAAGCCTGGATAGGTCTTTGGTGATGACGCAGCCGATCTTCCCCGCCTCAATGTCAGCGATCATGCGCTGGAAGGCAGGGCGGTTGAAATTGCGGCCCGTATAGCCGTCATCCACATAATATTCATACTGGAACATTCCATGCTTTTCAGCAAAGTCCCGAAGCATGATTTTCTGGTTGCTGATGCTCATACTCTCGTTGTCGCCGCCGTCATCCAGAGAGATGCGGCAGTAGAGAGCGGTGATTTTCTCATAGACTTGTTTTTTCCTGCTCATAGCGTTCTCCTTCTATGAACAGGGACACGATACCATTATAGTACCATGTCCCTGCCCCTGAATCAACCGTTTTTACGCAGCGTTTTCGGCCATTTCCCGCTGCTGACGCCATTCCTCGAAGTGTTCGCAGGTCTGACGCTCAATCAGCTGCTCAAAGGCTTCCCGCATGGACTTCTCCCCGGAGAACTCCCGCACCACCACAAAACGGACTTTATTTTTCTGCTGTTTGCTTTTTTCCATAGGCTACCTCCATAGAGTAGCAGGCCAGACGGCAGCACTGGCAACGAAGTCCGGCAACGAACCTCTGAAAACCTGTAAACTACCGTCTGACCTGCAAATCTTACTTTATCAATTTTCTTGAAAAATCTCGTTGTTTTCGTTGCCGGAGATAGAGATAGATATTAGAAAATACCTTATTTACAGGCTTTTTCCGTATCCAGACCGGAGAATCCCCGGCAACAAACCCGGCAACCAAGTGGCAACCATCCCGGCAACAGACCGCTAATTTTATGCGATCCACTCCTTCGGCAGTTCCAGCTGGCAGCATTCTTCCTCGGTCAGCTCCACAAATCCATCTTCGTTGCCGGGCAGTTCGTTGCCGGAAACGTCCCGTTCCCAGCCCCTCTGCCTGCCATATCCGGTGAACATCCGGGGATTGGAGAATGGTTTCCAGCCCGTCACCACCGTGTTCATGATCTCGTTGATATTGTGCAGCTGCCACCGCTTCGGCTCATCGTAGGTGTGGCCCAGCGCCTCCTTGAACAGCTGTTTGGAGCAGACCATGCTGCCGGTGTAGTGTTCCAGAAAGCCCTGTATCTGTCCGGCCTCGGTGTCCTCCGGCATGAAATCCTTCTGCACCTCCACCAGCTGGCGCTGGATGGACTTGCTGAACTTCATAGAGTAGTGGCCGCTGCGGTAAATCGTCATGGCCTCCGCCCAGACCTGTAAAAGATAGGCTCTGGAGGCGTCCTCGTCCTCCAAAATGTGAACCTCTGCATTCTCCGGGTAAATCATGATCGGCAAAAAGCGCCGATTTCCGGCCCGGTCAAGGGGCAGGAAGTCCAGTGTGTTGGACGAACCGCCGAACACACACTGCCGCAGCCGGTCTTTGGGCTGGGCCTCGTAGGGCGTCCGGTAGGTTTCCTTCTGGCGGCTGATAAAGGAGCGGATTTCTTCAATGCTTTTGGCGCTGCTGGTAGCCAGCATCTCCGACATTTCGATAATCCAGTGTCCTTGCAGCTTCAGATACACCCTGTCATCGTCCAGTTTTTTCAGGTCGTCACTGAACCACTCGTCCCGGATCGCCAGCAAGCGGAAGAAGCTGGACTTGCCAGCCCCCTGACCGCCCACCAGACAGAGCATTTCCTCATATTTGGAGCCGGGGCGGAATACCCGCCGGATAGCCCCCAGCAAAAAGTGTTTCAGCATTTCCTCCACATAGTCGCTCTCGTCCGCACCTAAGAAATGATGGAGACAGGAGCGGATGCGGGGCGTCCCGTCCCAGACAAGGCCGTTTAGCACGTCCTGTATGGGATGGTAGCAGTTCTCATTCGCCACGATGGAGAGCGCCGCCGTCATCTTTTTCTCACTGGTCAGGCCATAGGTCTGCTCAAAATAGAGAAGCAGATATTTCACGTCCGTATCCGTCAGGGCACTGGTATTCCTGCGCCAGCCTAAATCCTGTACAATGTCCACCCGGTCAGTCAAAAGGTTCAGGCGGATCGCCCCACGCAGGAGAGGGTCATGGCAGAACACCGTCCGGCAGTTGCCGATGGTGTTGGCGGGCTGGCCCTTCTCGGTGACGGACAGGCTTTCCCGCACCTCATCAACGCTCCGCTCCGGCGCTAAGGCTTCGGCTGCGCTCATGGCGGCCTGCCGGGTGGCTAGCGGTAAACTCTGATATTCGCTGCTCAATCTTCCTCACCTCTTTTCCATACTCAGCGACCACGGAAGCACGTTCCTCCATGCTGCCGGACAAGAGAATATCCAGCAGATATTCCGTGTACGGTTTCTTTTGCAGGGCCTCCACGAACAGCGGATTCCACGCTTCATCCGGCGTCTGCGGGGCGTATTCCTTCTCCCAGCGTTCCAGCAGATGCAGGTAATTGCACAGCACCCGGAAACATTTCTGCTCCGCCTGCCGGTAACGCAGTTCCTCGCTGATTTTTCGCTTGACCGGCCTCCTGCGGGGCGGGTCATGGCCTTTGGCGTCATAGTGGACAGAGAAATCCTCCGCCAGCTTCAGCGCCGCCTCCTTACTGCTCAGACTAAACAGACGGGCGGTAAAATCAATCACATCCCCATCTGCCTGACAGCCAAAGCAGTGGAACCGATGGTCAATCTTCATACTGGGATGTTTGTCATCATGGAAGGGACAGCAGGCCATGCCATTCCTGCCAACCTGCACCCCGTAATATTCCGCAGCCTGCCTTGTGGTGACAGACTCCTTCACCGCTTCAAATATATTCGATTTTCTCACCTCCAGGCAGAGAAAAAAGCACCCGTTTCCGCAGAAAATCAGGTGCCTCATAACTCCATATCGTGTTTCTTTTTCGGAGCAATCCGCCCCTCACGTTCCCAGCGTTCCCGGTTATCTCGGTCAGCGTTCAGCCTGCCTTTCGCCAGCTTCTCCCGGATGGATTCTCTGGCCTTCTCCTTAATCTGCTCCTTACCGGCCTTCTTGACCTCCGGCTGCATGAGAGTTTTCTGGATTTTTGCCAGGGCGTTCTGCATGACCCGTTTGATTTTGGTAATCACTCCATCCAGACGGGCGGCAGCGTAGTCACGCTCCTTCTTCGGGGCCTTGCGCTCCGGCGAAAGCACCCATTTTTTCGATTCTTCCACCAGACGAATATCTTCCTTGTGTGTCTCCTGCCGGACGGTATCGGTCACCACCTCCACCGCCTTGTCATAGGCCGCATCGGAAACATCATCTAACAGCGTCTCCACGTCCTCGATTTTGAGCGTCAGTTCTTCCAGCTTCTGCTCCTGCGCCGCAAGCTGCTCCTTCTGCTTCATCAGGATATAATCCTGTTTTTCCAGATAGTCCCGCCCGCCGTAGGACGGCTCCTGATCCAGATGCAGCCCATGCCGTCTGGCGATGTCAAACAGGATCGTCCGGCAGACCGCATCAAAGGTCTGCTTGCGGTTGTTGTTCCGGCCTTTGGGCTTCTCCGGGTTGGGGAGAGGGATGCCAAGTTCTTCCAGCGCCTTTTCCTGCTGGGGGCACAGTTCCCCATAGCGGTTCTCACAGTCAAAGACGTGCCGCTCATGGATGTGGGGCGTCCCCTCGTCCAGATGGAGCGCCCAGTCCAGGATGTGGATATGGGAACCGAAGCGGCGCTCAAATTCCTGATAAAACTCATTGACGATGGAAAAGAGCGTATCCGGCGAGACGGATTCTCCCATCGTGCCGATCTGGTAGATACTTTCCTCCGGGCAGGTCTTGTTGTTTTTCAGCAAGTCCTCCACAGTGCGGTTGCGCTCGGTGTGCCGGGTTTTCTCATTCCGGGCGTTCTGAGCTTCCACATAGCCGCCGTAATGCTCGTAGTAATACATCCGCTCGATTTCCTCAAAGCTGAAATCCGGCTGCTCCGGGTTCTCCCGGAACTCATGGGTGGTAAAGCCCCGGTAGCAGTCCCAGTAGACATTTTGCCTTGCCCGTTCTGCGTCAATGTGTTCGCTGTTCTCCACATCGAACCGGCGGTCATTGTGGCGGGGATTATAGGTGCCATGCTTGCCGGAGCGTCCATTGTGTCGTGTCAGTTTCAAACAGATTTCCTCCTTCCTGCGAAGATGTTCTGGGGCCGGGGAAGGGGCGGCGAAGCCGCAAATCCTGCGAATTTTGCGTCAGGTAATACCCAATACAAGTTGACGCAGGCATCAACTTTCCCTGGGCAAGGCGTTTCACCCTTGACCCGATGGGGCGGCTGCCCTCAACCTGCCAAGGCACTTCGTCCTTGACCCGATAATGGCTGCCGCCCTTAACCTGCCAATGGGCGTTGCCCCTTGACCCCAGCAGTGCGCTGCCGCCCCTGCACCCCGCCACAAAGGGCTGGCCGCCCTCTGTACTTCCGCACCGGCGAAGCTGGCTTCCACCGCAGGAACGGTGTTTGCCAGTTTCACCGGCTCCGTATCCACACATTTGCGCCCATAGGCGGGGAGTGGATACGGAATACGCCTGCGGGGATTGCCGGTCAAAACATCGGGTGCAGACCCGTCATTTTTCCCGTAAACACCCCGATTTTAGGCGATTTTTTCTTCCGTTACCACCACCTGAAAGCCATGCTCCTTTGCGTACTCCCTTGCGGCGGCTTTCCGTTCTTCGCTGTACGGAGGCACCAGCCGGATCGACAGCCGGGACTTGTCCAGCACATAGGTCACGCTGCCCTCCGGCGTGCTGCGCTCCAACCGGCACAACAGTGGGTACTTCCGGCTGAAATCAGCCAGCCTGCGCTTCAAGCTGGCGTTGAAGGTGTAGACGCTGGCAAGGTTCTCCGCCTCGTTCCAGTTGATGATGGTTTCTTTCTCATACTTAGACAGCTTCTTCATACAGATCCTCCTCATAATCGGTGTAAGATTTCAGCACACGCAGGTTGCGCTTGAGACGGCGGTACTCGTCCATCTCCATGCGCAGATGGTGATAAAAATCCTCGTACCAGCTTTCGTTCATCTCCGTCTCCACCTTCCGGGCCAGCCCCAGCATCCGGCGTTTGGCCTCCGGGTCAACCGTCAGAGCCGTCAGCCATTTCAGCCGTGTCACCGTATTGTGGTGGCTGAGACAGCCGTAAGCGTAGAGAATCTTCTTTTCTTTCATACTCAGTGTCATAATGATTTCCTCCATTTCTTTGCTGCGGAGCCATGCGCCCCGCATGATAAACTTGTTTCCTGTCCGCCGGTCTGCCTGCAAGCCGCTCCTGCCCGGAATTTCTCCCGGCGTATCGGCCTCTTTGGTGTGCTCGATTTCTGTCCTGGCGTCACTTCCCCGGAGGCCATACCCCTTGCAGCCGGTCATTCGATTTTCAAGGTTCTGTGCCTGTCTGCAAGAACCAGTTTACCGAAAAAAGAGGCCCTTTCCCGTATATCCAAAACGTCGGAAAAACGCTCGAAATCCGCATATTTCCACGCTTATGGAATCGTGCTATAATGGGTGTAATCACTGAAAAAGATAACGAGAGAGGGGGCTTTGGATGTACGCAAAGCTGACAATCCCGGAGCGGCTCAAAGACCTGCGGGTGGTGGACAAGCACCTGACGCTGGAACAACTGGCGGAGCAGACCGGCCTGTCTAAATCCGCGCTGGGAAAATACGAAACCGATGACTACAAGGACATCAGCCCGTTTGCGATTGCAACGCTGGCGGACTTTTACGGCGTGTCCACCGACTATCTGATGGGGCTGACGGAAAATAAAAATCACCCAAACACAGAACTTCAATCTCTGCATCTGAGTGATGATATGGTGGAACTTTTGAGCAGCGGCAAAATCAACAACCGGCTTCTCTGCGAACTGGCTGCCCACCCGAATTTCCGGCGGCTGATGATAGATATGGAAATCTGCATCGACCAGATCGCCAATATGCGGGTGGAGCAGATGAATCTGGTGTTGGAGGCCACCCGGCAGACCGTCATGAGCAAGTATGCGCCCGGAGAAGATGACCTCTATATGCGGACGCTGGAACTGGGGCAGGTGCAGGAAAGCGATTTTTACAGCCATGTCATGCACGATGATCTGGACAGCATCGTCCGGGACATCCGGGAAGCACACCGCAAGGACAAGACCACCGCCGACCCGCAGCCCACGCTGGATGACGTCAAGGAAAAGTTTGAACAGGCGCTCGAACAGGGCAGCCAAGAGGAAGTGGTAATCCACGAATTTTGCGACAGAATGCAGATACCCTTCGAGAAGATTTCCTCAGAGGACTTCTCTGCATTTTTGCGGATACTGAGCCTGTCCAAAATGCTCAAAAATCCCAACAACATGAGAGGAAAGGCCAAGCCGCAGCCGTACTATGCGCCCAAGCGGAAGAAACGCAGATAACAGGAAAGCCGCCCAATCTGTACCGTTGGACGGCTTTCGACCCGTTTGTGGGCGGAATAAAATATGTGGTTATACATCCGTTAGCTGACCGTTTTCATCAGCTTTTTCATAAACTTCCAGAGACGGATGCCATCTTTGAGGCCCAGCCGGTAAAAGAAGCACTCGCTTTCTGCACCAGAATCGAAAATAGAATCACAGTAGTGTCTTACAGCGTCCTTCTGTTCCTCAGACAATGCGCTGATTGCTTTTTCATACTCGTTTTCCAAGCGAAGGCAGTCCTCTTTTTTCTCCGTGCCGGTTTCTGCCTCCCGCCACTTAGCAAACTGGCTCTGCATCCGCTCCTGAATCATCAAATCAACCAATTTTTCTATATCTGTACCCATAAGCGCCCCTCCTTATGCTGGGCGGATATAATTCCGGTATGTTTCCAGGACGGAATCTGACACACCGCTTTTATATACTTTGCGGATGTCGGAGATTTCCTCTTGCTTCAGCAGTTTCAGCCATTTCAGCAGCTCAGCCCTGCCGTTGGCAAAGTTACAATAACGCCCATCGGCGTATTCGATACGGTATCTCATAGACAGGCACCTCCTTAAACAAAAATCATCTCAGAGAGGATGATTTCCTCTGCTCGGCTGCGAATGCTGTTCATGCCCCCGACCCACGCAAGCTGGTCACGGGCTTTCAGTTCCTCGGTGACACCCTCCGCCTCCTGCATCTGCGAGACGATACACGCCAGCCGGTCAGCGGCCTGTTCGTTCAGGTCAGCAAGATATGTCCAGAGTTTTCCCGACAGAAGCAGGGCATTGTACTGGCCGGGCCGGTGTTCTTGCAGAAACGCTTTGTGCATCCGGCCCCACCGCCCAATGGGGCGGCTTTCCTCCGGTAGCTCCAGATCGGGGATGTAGTAGTCTCCCACCAGCGTGTAGCTGATTCCGTTTTGATGGATTTTCTTTGGTAAATGCTCCATGTTCGACCTCCTGTATTCAGTTATTTCAGAATCCAGTTGATCGTGTCCCTGTTCATGATAAATTCAAGGCAACTGAACTCTTCACGAACAAGTATGGCATATCTTTCCCCAACTTTTGATAGTTGAGAGAGTGGGAAGTTTCACGCCCACGGCTCTCTCCGGTGTTGTAGGTGTCGATGGTTTCCTTTCCCAGCACGGCAGCCAGCTCCTTGAGGGTGGTTGGCTCCTTACCGCCCAGGAAGATGGAAGTATCCATGTTGCCGATGATGGTATCTGCGTTATCCTTATAGATCGCCTTCAGCTGACTCTGTGCCTGCAACACCAGACAGGCGGAAATCTCACGGCTTCGGATGGTGGCCACCAGCTTTTCCAGCTTAGGGATCTGGCCGATATTGGCGCACTCGTCAATGAGACAGCGCACATGGACCGGGAGCCTGCCGCCATACACATCGTCGGCTTTTTCGCAGAGCAGATTAAACAGCTGGGTGTAGCACATAGAGATCAGGAAGTTAAAGCTGTCATCTGTATCACTCATAATGAGGAACAGGGCAGTTTTCTGGTCTCCCAGAGTGTCCAGCTCCAGCTCATCATAGGCTGTGACCTCACGCAGCTCTGCAATGTCGAATACCGCAAGGCGCGCACCACAGGAAATCAGGATCGACTTGGCTGTTTTTCCTGCCGCCAGCTTATATTTCTTATACTGGCGCACCGCAAAGTGGTTTGGCTTTTCTGCTTCCAATGCGTCAAACATCAGATCCACGGGATTTTTGAACTCCTCGTCATCCTCCCGGACCTCCATGGCGTTGATGAACTCAATAAGGGTGGAGAAGTTCTGCTCCTCCACCGGAGCCTCATAGTGGATATAGCCAATGAGCGCACAATAGAGAAGCGTTTCTGCCTTGACCCAGAAATCGTCTCCGGCCTTGCCTTCGCCTTTGGTATTGGCGATCAGCGTCGTGACCAGCTTCAATATGTCCTTTTCGCTATGGATATAGGCGAAAGGGTTATAGTGCATGGATTTCTTGAAGTTGATGGTATTGAGGACCTTGATCCGGTAAGGCTCATAAATGACCTTGCCGTGCTTATCCTTCATGGGCTTTCCGTCCTTTCCCAGTTTGGGTGCGCCCCTTTGGAGCATTTTCCCGCACTCCACCAAAATGGTTCCCTTTGGGTCTGTGACCACATAAGAACTGTGCATCTGCATCAGATTTGGTTTGAGCCAGAAGCGGGTCTTACCGGAACCGGAGCCGCCGATCACCAGCACATTTTTGTTTCTGGCGGTCTTTGGGTCCTTGGGGCGGCTGTTCATGGTCAGGCTTTCGGTTTTTGTGAGAATGACATTGTTCTGGAACACCGGGTCGATGTAGGGAGCAATATCCTCACGGGTTCCCCAACGGGCAGAACCATACTCCATGCCGTGACGGTACTTCTTGGCGTTTTTACTTTTGAGATACACCGCCAGACGCAGGCCAGCACCGCAGCACAGCCCCACCAGCAGATCCAGCGGGTGCAGGCTGGGCCAGAAGCTTTGCAGCGCCCCAGGCAGGACAGCAAACAGAGAAAGGAATTTCTCTGAAGCATTTGCCCCCTGAGCCAGTCGCCATGCCTCCCCGAAGTTGGTAGTAAACAGCCCCATCAGGAGATAGGGCAGGTTCAGCAAAACGAGCTTTTTGATGTCAAACTGCTTTTTCATCGTTCCAGCTCCTTTCGCTTGGTGCGGTCCACCACGGCATTTTTGACCATCTCTTTGAACTGACTGAGTTTTGCCAGCACAGACGGGCGTTCTGTTTTCTCGGCCTTCTTGACCTTTTTGCTGGTGTACTCGGTAAATGCAGCGGTCAGCGCATCGGCGTCACGGCCTTTGAAAAAGATCAGGTACTTGGGTGGGGAGCTACTGCGGTCTTTCTTCACCGCATAGTCCACACCATATTTCCGGGCGATCTTCTCAAATTCCTTGATGGAAGGGTCTGTGATCTCGATATTGGAGATCCCCTGATTCTGACCAATGAGCTGCTTGACGGTCTGTTTTCCGTGGGGTGTCACAGGAGCGTCACGGCTTCTTTGCTTTTGCAGCTTCTTTTCCTTGCGGTGGGCCATGTACTTGCTGATGGCGGCTTTGAGCAGCCTGCCGGTGAACTTTGTTCCACTGACAACCAGCGTTAAAGTTCTGTTTTCCACTTCTTCCTGCATTTTCATCGCCTCCTTTCCACAAAATGTGCAGGGGTGGTGCATTTTCTTCTAAGGCGGGACCACCAGCCGCCGGAGAAAATATTTCTTCATCGCTCCATCCCGCGGCTCTTTTTCTTTACCGGCTTCTTATCCGGCAAATTCCACTCTTCCCGAAACTCTGCCACACCTTTGGGATCAAATACCTTCAACTTCTCCAGATCAAAGGCAACGGCAGAATATTTTCCATAACCGGACTGCACCTGATAGGGAAGCACCTTCCCCAATTTGTTCTCTTTGATGAATCGCAGCAGGTCCTTGCTGATGTCACCGGAAATAAACGCCTCTCCGGGGTCCAGGGAATATCCCGGTAGGTTCACCGTCATATCTGCAAACGGTTCTGCTCCATCTTCTGTATGGGTAATCATGCCGATATAAAGCCGCTGATTATTCGCATACATCCCAAGTTGCAGCGATATGGTTTCTTCCCCATATTCCCACTTGAAGGGGACTTTCTTTTCCTCATTCATATCAGATTCCTCCTATCGTATCTGTTCTTTGTGGTCATAAAACAAATCTCCATTTCTGACCTTTGCATGGCTGAGAATCTTGATCTGCCCCTTTGCCTGACTGTCCAGAGCTTTTTCATAGCCTATATCTGACAAAAACAGGCGGGTTCGTTCTCCTTTCCAGCCCACCGGGGAGTCATTCGTCAGCACATCAAAAATAATCATGTGCCGGGTGTTCTCCGCAAATCGCTGAAGATCCATGTAGTCATGGCCGTGATAGTTCTGCGCCCCGGCTTTCTGACGCATTTCCTCCATCAGCTGACCGATTGTTTTTCCTTCCTGCATAAAACCCACTTCCTTTCTGTTCTTATAAGACCAGCAAGATCATCTCCCGCAGCTGAGCAAAATAGAGCTTGCCCTGGGGCGTGACCAGCGTGTAGGAACCGGTATGACCGTGGTTGCAGTAGTCTTTGACGCAAAACAGCCCTGCATTTTTCACATTGGCATAAGGCAGCACATTGCCGGATGCCGTGCGGTACACAAACCGCCGTTCTATCAGAAACCGAACAAACCGGCGCTCCGGGACATCCAACTCTTTGGCGGTAGTCCTGAGATTGGTGCTGTGCTTTAAGTCGATGAACAGGTCATAGAAAGCGGCTTTGCCCTCCAGCTGTGCATTTTCCTTACGCAGAGAAATATTCGCTTCACGCTCAGCCAACAAGTCTGAGCAGAGCTTCATCAGAGCCTCCGGGGAAGTGGCAACCTCCCACAGCTTCTCTTTTGTGAGATAGGCCCCGTGCTTACGAATAGTAGGCAAGACCTCATCGAATACCCACTGTTCAAACCGCTCTGCCGATGGCAATTTGCTGTGAACGATTAGGCGGTACAAATCGCCTTCTGGGATAAAAGTCATACTGATTTTGCGGTCGAGGCTTTGTGGGTGAGGTGCGTCGCGTTTCACGACATACCTACAATGGCGGATAATTGCATCGCGGGGATTACTGTACCCCAGCGCAGCAGCCACATCCGTTCCGCTGAACAAGTATTTGCCGTTTTCCTCAATGACACGGATACTGCCAAACTCCGGGTTTTTGAAAATTTCCATCTGGTTCATGTCGTGCCTCCTTTGGCATGATAAAAGGCGGCCTTTACCAGCCGCCTGCGTGCATATCGTGATTGACCAGTGAAGTGTAGTGGTTATTCATGGTGGTAGGCGCATTGAACAGCACCGCAAGCAGGTACTGCTTCATGTTGCGTACCTGGGTGGTATTCTTTTGCAGACAGTCCATGACAAACTCGATGTGGGAGCTGTCCAGTTTCAAAAAACGGGAACGCACGATCTCGTGAGGGAAGTCTGCCCCAGAGATCCGGGTGGTCTTTCGTTTGGCACAGACCGTTTCGACCAACAGCTCTACGATCTCATTCAGGTCATCCAGGTAGAGAGGATAACGCTGCTTCAAGCAGTCATACTCGATATTCTCCAAAATCAACTCCCGATAATTTTCTATCTCTGTGACAGACATCGCATCCCTTCCTTTCCGTTCCGGCGGTCTTTCCGCCGCTGTTTCCCGGAAGGGAATGGAATCGGTACTTGATCCATAAGTAATTGATTTTTCTGTATTTGATTTCTCTATATTTAATTCTGCGGGCTTTTCCGTATCCGGTTTTACCATATCCGGGTTTTCCGTATCTGGTGAAGCCGTATCCGGCTGGGACATATCTGGCTGGGGCTGTTCATAGATGACATACTCGGTATCTGTGATCCGCCCACTTTTATCGCGTCTCTGATGGCGCACGATATATCCGGCTCCTTCCAGTTCACGCAGGGCAGCACCGATGGCATCCACGCCCTCCTTACAGATCTTTGCAAGGCCACGGGTGGTGTAGTTCCAGTCCTCTGGCAAAGACAGCATCATGGAAAGCAGCCCCTTGGCTTTTAACGACAGGTTTGCATTTCGTAAATGATGATTGCTCATCACAGTATAATCACGGGTCCGTTCAATGCGAAAAACGGCCATCGACCTCACTCCTTCCGAATTTTGGGTACAAAAAAACCGCAATCCTCATTTCAAAAAATTGCGGTGTTTAGCGCTTTTCAAATTTTCTTGCATAGAACCAAAACAGCGGCTTTTGGGGACGCACCTCTGTAAATGGCTCATCCTGGGCGAAAGGAAGTGTTTGCATCACGCGGTCAATATCCGTTGAATCCATGTCATGCTGAGATCTGCAATCTTCCCGGATTGCTTCTTGAATTTCCTTTACCGTACACATAGTCATTCCTTTCCTTTCGTTGTATGGGTTTATGAGCGGCGGCGTTTTCCCGGTTTGAAATCGAGGATATGTCCCTCAATCACACGAGCGTAACGCTTGATCTTGATCTCCCGGCGCTGCTGGCTTTGCAGGGCGGCCTGATACCCGTCCTCAGTCAAAAACAACCGCATTTCATCTCCGGGGCTTCCGTAAGCAGTGCTGGGACGCAGGACGGAAAACTCGATCATCCAGCGGGTGTTATCCCAAAACCTCTCTACGGCGAGAATGTTGTGTCCTTTCAGCTCACGGGCTGAAATATCCCTCATAGGCGGCTCCTTTCATCGTTCCTGGTCTCTCTGACGCTTTTTCTGCCATGCCTCCAGCAGCTTGATGATGGTTTCCTGCATCCGCTGGGGCGTATAGCTTTTGGGGAAATACTTCCGCAAAGTGTCAGAGGTAAATGTTACTCGGTCCAGATCACTTTTCTTTTCCTCACCCATGATGACACGCATCATATCGAGGGTCAGATGCCCCTCCTGACTGTATTTCTTGAGCCGCTGGGCTTGGGAAAGGGAAGGGGTAGCCTGCTCACTGTCCATGGCATCCAGCAGGTCTACCTGTTCGTCCTTTTTGAGAAAGGACAGTTCATAGGCAGGGTTCAGGGCAATCTTCTTTTCATCCACCATATCCATCAATTCAGAAATCAGCTCTGTCAGACGGATATAGCGAAAAATCTGGTTTTTACTCTGACCTACTTGCTCTGCCAAAACCTCGCTGGACTTCTTCCCAAAATCGTTCCCAACTTGGGAACAATTTTCTTTACTCGGTCTGCCAGCCTGTCTTTTCATGGCCTCCAGCTTCATTTTGTAGGCAAAGGCCCTTTCGCTTGGGAGCAGGCTTTCTCGCTGCAAGTTGCTGTCAACCATAATGATTGTAGCGGCATCATCGTCCAAATCCCGAACAATGACCGGCATGGTCTCCTTTTCTGCCAGTTCACTGGCTCTGTGCCGCCTGTGTCCGGCTACCAGCTCATAACCGCCCTCCGGGTCCGGTCGGGCAATGGCCGGAACCAGAACGCCATACTGCTTGATACTGTCAGCGGTCTCCATCATGGCTTCGTCATCCTTGACTTTGAATGGATGGTTCCTAAAGGGATGCAGTTCAGACAGCGGAATTTCCTGAATCTTTTCCAGCTTTGCATCCTGGCGGCCTTCTTCGGTGGAAAACAGATCATCTACCGAGGCCAGCTCTATTTTTTTCGCGCTGCTTTTCAAGTTTCAACACCTCCTTCGTCAGATTTTTGTAGCCCTCTGCCACCTTGCCACTGGGATCATGGGCAAAAATGCTTTTTCCCTCGGCGCTGATTTCCTTTGCCCGGACAGAATGGGGGATCTCTGTGCCGAATACTTTGATCTTGCTGCCATAGGTCTCCCGCAGGAGCGCGGAGATCTCTTTGGCAAAGTTGGTTCGGCTGTCCACCATCGTCAGCAGGATACCGTCTATCTGGAGCTTGGGGTTGATCTGCCGCTTTACCTTGTTTACCGTGGAGAGCAGCTGTTCCAGCCCTTTGGCGGGCAGATACTCCGCCTGAACGGGAATTATGATCCTGTTTGCAGCGGCCAGCGCATTGACTGTGAGCATCCCTAGGGAGGGCTGGCAGTCGATGAGGATATGGGAGTATTGTCCCTTCAGCGTATCCAGATATTGCCGCAAGATAGTCTCACGGCTCATGGCATTTACCAGAGATACCTCCATACCGGATAACTGGATGTCCGCAGGCATCAGGTCTACGCCCTCTGGGTGGTGCAGGATACCCTCGCCGGGACGAAGCGGCTCATCCATCAGGATACGACCCATAGCGTCCGACAGCGTAAAGGGCAGCTTGTCCGGTTGGGGATTGCCCAGGCTGATCGTCAGGCTTCCTTGCGGGTCTCCGTCAATCAGCAGGACTTTCTTTCCGGCCTGCGCCAAACCGATTCCAAGATTGGCACAGGTGGTGGTTTTGCCAACGCCGCCCTTCTGGTTGGCAATGGCAATGATTTGCGTGTTCATTGACTTCACGTATAATCCAATTATCTTAGATGGTAATTGGATTTTTCCTTTCTCCCAG
>NZ_QUJZ01000010.1:0-191908 GCF_003480845.1 Blautia sp. TM10-2
TTGACTTTTTATTTGCAGGCTGAAGTAACGAGAATGCGACGCGCAGTTTTCAATAAACGCCAGGATATCATCCAGTGATCTGTCACTATGAGAATACGCTTCATAAAGAGTAGTTTTTATCTTTTCAGATTTTCCATATTATCCTTCTTCTTTTCCGGTATACTTCTTCCATTTGACACTCCCCACAGCAAGGGGTTTTACGACGCATTGGATAAGCAGCAAGCTTTCGGATCACGCCATTATCCCTTACAGAATAATGGATTGCATCGATGTGGAGAATAGGATAGACCTCGTCCAGTGGCCGGTTCTTCCAGTCTTCAATCCGTGGCAGAATCTTATCCGTCACATCAGAAATTTGAACGCAAAGCAAAAAAATTCCCCCGCACCAGCTACTTCCGGTACAGGGGATTTGTCATACTTTATTTTGTTTTCTTCTTTAAAAATCCAATCGATGTCTTACAGATCAGTTTATCGAAAATCATAAACATTGCCGGCAGAATCAGGATAACAACGACCATACTGATGATCGCGCCCCGTGCAAGCAGAGTACAGATGGAACCGATCATCTCAACCTGAGAGTAGCAGGCCACACCGAAGGTTGCGGCAAAGAAGCTCAGACCACTGCTGATGATGGACGGCATACTGGTCTTATGGGCAATACTGATAGCTTCCTTCTTGTCTTTTCCATTCTGGCGCTCTTTCTGATAACGGGTTGTCATCAGGATCGCGTAGTCCACGGTTGCACCGAGCTGAATCGCTCCGATTACGATGCTGGCCACGAATGGAAGACTGGTTCCCTGATAATACGGGATTGCCATATTCAGCATAATTGCAAACTCGATGACTGCTACCAGAATAATCGGCAGAGAAATCGATTTGAAGATCAGCAGAATGATAATAAAGATTGCACCAATGGAAAGCACGTTTACGTTGACAAGGTCAGCATCGGTAACATCCTGCAGGTCTTTCATCAACGGTGCTTCACCGATGACCATTCCATCTTTATCGTAGGATTTTACGATTTTGTCAATCGCTTTGACCTGTTCGTTTACTTCATCTGTTGCGGACTCATATTCAGAGCTCACAAATGCAAGCTCATACTCATCGCTCTGCAGCATGCTTCGGAGATTTTCCGGGATCATGGATTCCGGAATGGTCGGGCCGAGCAGGGAGCCCATGCTGATGGTTGATTTGACACCTTTTACCTTGCCGATCTCATCCATCATTTTCTTTTTCTGTTTGGAGTCCATATCGCGGTCCATCATGACGATGTGCATGTTGCTGACGTTGAACTGCGCTTTTACTTCATCGTTTGCCACGTTACAGTCCAGGGTAGATGGAAGGGAACGTGCGATGTTGTAATAAATCTGGGTATGATTGTTTCCGTAGATCGACGGGAACAGCAGAACCAGGAAGATCACAACCCATACTTTATAATGTTTGGTGATAAAGGCGGACGGTTTATCCAGGCTTTTTACCAGCGGTTTGTGTCTCGTTTTCTCAATTGCCTTGTCAAATACCAGAACCATGGCCGGCAGGACGGTGACACAGCAGACAACGCCGATCAAAACACCTTTTGCCATAACGATACCAAGGTCGCGGCCAAGGGCAAAGGTCATAACACACAGTGCCAGGAAACCGGCTACGGTGGTAACGGAGCTTCCGGCTACGGATTTGAACGTGTTGGCGATTGCATGGCCCATCGCACGCTCTTTGTCATCCGGGAAACGCTTTTTATTCTCCTCGAAACTGTTCAGCAGGAAGATGGAGTAGTCCATCGTAACACCAAGCTGCAGCACGGCGGTCAGCGCTTTTGTGATGTAGGAAGTCTCACCAAGGAACACGTTGCTTCCCAGGTTGTAAAGGATTGCAAGTCCGATACTTAACAGGAACAGGATCGGAACAACGAAGGAAGTCGATGTCAGCTCGATGACAACGAGGCTCAAAACTGCGGCGATGACAACGTAAACCGGCAGCTCTTTTAATGCTACGTTTTTGATATCGGTAACAACACCGGTCATACCGCCGATGAAGCACTGCTCGTTCGCAATTTTACGAAGATCCTCGATTGCCTCCATGGAGTCATCGGAAGAAGTCGTATTGTCGAACAGAACGAGCATCATGGTTGCATCCCCATTGTAGAATGCTTTCCGGAGTTTTTCCGGGATCATCTCAACCGGCACGCTGATGTCTGCCACATCGTCATACCATAAAACTTCTTTTACGTGGTTTACCTGCTCGAATTTTTCTTCGAGTTTCTGTACGTCCTTCATTTCCATGTTTTCCACGACAACCATAGAGAACGCACCCATGCCATATTCATCTACCAGAATGTCCTGTCCTTTTACAGTTTCCAGATGCTCCGGCAGATAGCTGAGCAGATCATAGTTTACTTTCGTTGCTGCCATTCCGATGACTGACGGAATAATCAGCAGAAATCCAATGATCAGCATCAGAATCCTGTGCTTGGCAATCCATTTGCCAACTTTAACCATTTTCATTCATCTCCTCTGATTCATTTTTAACTTGTTTTTCTAGTACCACATCTTACAACTTAAATGACTATTAGTCAATATTTGAAATGGCAAAAAATGAATTTTGGTCATTTTTTGTTTACTTTTACAAAAAATAACGGAAATCGGAAATGGGAATCGTTGATTTTTCTGCGCATCAAAAAAGAGTGCCTGGCTCCTTCGCCCTGACACTCTTTTTATGCATTTTTTTATTTCACTTCAACCAGCTCAATCTCAAAATTCAGCTCTTTTCCAGCCATCTCATGGTTGGCATCAAACGTGATATTGGTCTCGTCTTTTGCGGTAACTTTTACCGGGAACGGCTGGCCGTACTGGTTCTGCAGATAAACCTGCTGTCCGACCTCTACTTCCTCTGCTCCCGGAAGCTGTGCGATCGCAACGGTGAAAATTGCGTTCGGATCCGGCATTCCGTAAGCCTCCTCCGGCATCAGATGGATGTTGACTTTTTCGCCGACTTCCATCTCTGCAACGGCTGCATCGAAGCCGCGGATCATCTGGCCCACACCGCAGATGAACTCGAGCGGTTCGCCGCGGTCGTAGGAAGAATCAAACTGGGTTCCATCGTTGAAGGTTCCTCTGTAGTGGGTACGGCAGGTTTTTCCGACATTCTTACCTTCCATAACCGGAGTCGGTGCACCGCATCCGCCGCCGCAGGTTCCGCAGGAACCGCCGCAGGAGCTCTCCTCTTCCTCATGGCTTCCGCAGTGGTCGCCGCAGGAATGGCCTTCCTCATGATCGTGGTGATCGCAGGTTGCACCTGCAGATGTGAGCGTTCCGTTTAAGTAAGCTTCCACCGCTGCATCCACATCTCCTTCCGCTCCGGAGCAGAGCTCTACGCCTGCCTCAGCAAGAGCTGCCTGTGCACCGCCGCCGATGCCGCCGCAGATCAGAACATCCACGCCCTGCTCGGAAAGAAGGCCTGCCAGTGCGCCGTGGCCGGTTCCGTTTGATCCGATCACTTCGCTGGAAACCACCTGATTGTCTTCTACTTCATAAACTTTAAAGTTCTCTGTTTTTCCAAAATGCTGGAAAATATTCCCGTTATCGTATGTAACTGCAATTTTCATCTAACTAAATCCTCCGTAGTTTTTTTCTTACGCCTCTTTTTCCTGCATAAAGGCTTCAATCTGGTCTGGATCACGCATCAGATTCTCGGAAAGAACCTCGCATCCGTCCTCTGTAATCAGGATATCATCCTCGATCCGGATTCCGATCTCCCACTCGTCAATATAAAGACCCGGCTCATCGGTGATGATGGCACCTGGACGCAGCTTGTCGTTCCATGCCGCGGTCACATCGTGTACATCGATGCCGAGGTGATGGGAAACGCCGTGCATGTAATAGGTTCCGACATCCTCTTTCTTCTCGATCAGGCCAAGTTTCACACAGCCCTCGCCGAGAACATCCTTTGCGATATCGTCGAGCTCTTTTAATGTCATACCCGGTTTTGCTGCTTTTGCAACGGCGCGGTTTGCTGCCAGAACAACGTCGTAAACCTGTCTCTGACGTTCCGTATATTTTCCGTTGACTGGATACGTTCTGGTGATATCTGCGCAGTAGCCCTGGAATTTTGCTCCGAGGTCCATCAGAAGCAGGGTCTCATCCTCGCACACGTCACGGTTGGTGTCGTAGTGCAGCATCGTTCCGTTTGCACCGCTTCCTGCGATCGTCGGGAATGCGGTTCCGTCTGCTCCCTCGTGGAAAATCTTGTACTCGAAATCAGCCTGTGCCTGATACTCGGTGCAGCCCGGTTTCAGGTTTTTCATTACAAATTTCAGCGCATCATCCGTGATTTTGATTGCCTGGCGGACAAGTGCGATCTCATCCGCATCCTTCTGCATACGCAGTGCCGCGATGACAGGCGCAATGTCTTTGATCGGTCTGCCCGGGAATTTCTTTGCGAACTCCTCTGCCTTTACCATGTTGTAATCCGGCAGATCCTCGACCTGATAGCGGTAGCAGTCGAAATACAGGGTTCCGATGTCCTCGCGTGCCATCAGACGGTTTACCACGCCCTCAAAGGAATCCAGGAAACGAACGTCATCGATTCCGGTGATCTCCTGTGCCTCGGATACGGTTACTTTTCTTCCAAACCATCTCTCCTGGTTCAGATCCGCTTCCTCGATAAACAGAATGGATTTCTCCTCTTTTGCGGTCTTTTTCATCATCAGGATCATGTGATCTCTGCGAAGGCCGGTCAGATAGAAAAAGTTGCGGTTTGCTTCAAACGGCAGATATTCGTCTGCGCTGACATGCAGCTCGATTCCGGAAAACAAAAGCAGTGCGGAATCCTGGTCCATTTTATCAAAAACCTGTTTTCTTCTTTCTGTAAAGTTCATCTGTCTTTCCTCACTTTCTTTTAGAGCCTGCCAAGATCTGTTTTCGGCTCCTCTACTAAGATAACACGTTCGTGCTTTTTTTCCTACCTTTTTCCTGCTTTTCTGTGAAAATTCTTATTTTATTCCGCACTTTCCAGTCCTTTGACAACTTCCAACGCTTTTTCGAGCTGCACATCGCTCGTCGCGTCATCCGGCAGCTCCACCTCGACATCCGGCGTAATGCCGACCTTGTGGATGTCGTTTCCGAGCGGCGTGTAATAATGGGCAATCGTCAGTTTCACCACGCTGCCGTCCGAGAGCTGGAATGTATTCTGGACAATGCCTTTTCCGAATGTCGTCGTTCCGACAATCGTTCCGATGCCGTAATCTTTGACTGCTCCCGTGAAGATTTCTGCCGCACTTGCCGTATTTTCATTGACCAGCACGACGAGTGGAATCGAGATCGGGGTATCGCCGTCGCAGGTATACTCTTCCCGTTTTCCATTTTTATCCTCGGTATACACGATGAGTCCCTCCGGCAGGATCTGGCGCAGGGTGTCGCAGACTGCCGTCACAAGGCCGCCCGGATTGCCGCGCAGGTCGATGATCAGGCGCTCCATGCCCTGATCCTGCAGTGACTGGTATGCTTTCTGGAACTGCTCGGAGGTAAGCCCTGTAAACTCGCTGATGGCCAGATAGCCGATCTTGTCGTCCAGCATTTTACCGTCTGCCACAATCGCCGCAAGCTTCTCTTTTGTGACTTCCGTTTCAATCAGATCCGCCTCGCCTTCCCGCTCGATGGAAAGCGTCACGGTATCGTTCTCGCTGTTTTTCAGAAGACCGACCGCATCGTTGAGGCTTAAGCCTTCGAGTGTCTGCCCGTCAATCTTCACAATGCGGTCATCCGCCTGAATACCGGCCTTCGCCGCCGGGGTATCGTCCTGTACGCCGGTGACCTGCAGCTTATCGCCGTCCAGCGTCACCGTAACACCGATGCCCTGATAGTAACCCTCCTGCGCTGTCTTGATCGCTTCGTATTCCTCTTTCGTGTAATACGTAGAATACTTGTCGCCGAGGCCGCTGATCATCCCTTTATACATCGCATCCGACAGCTCTGTGTCATCCACATCGCCCGCGTAAAGCTGGCTGATCATCGCTTTGATCGCCGCCGTCTTCCGCCACGACCAGAAGCCGCCGGGGTGGTCCGCACTGCTTCCCGGCCAGAGAAACGTTGTTCCGACAAGCACGATCATTACAATCGCCAGCATCGAAATCATGCCCGCAAAGTAGCTCTTCCGCATCTCATTTTTTCGGTTTTTCTTTCTGTTTCTGCGCTTTTTCGGTTTTTCCTGCTCTGCCGCTTTTACGCCCTCTTTTTCTTCCTTCATCAGTTCTTCCAAAATATGCCTCCCAATCGAAAGATCCCGGAATCTTTTGACGGATTCCGGGACTTATTTTTACTTCATTATATTGTCTAATCCTATCAGACTTTCAAGTGTTTTCGAATCGTAAAGATACTGCCGACAAGACCGATTCCCATACCGAGAATGAGTCCGACTGGAAGCAGAATCCGGAAGACGGCCGATACCGGCATGAATGCCATAAAGTTCGACAGTACGCTGAACTCCGTCATAACGTAGCTGATGACTCTGTTGTATACAACGTACAGCAGCCCCAGCGGAATCGCTGCTCCGACAAGACCGATCAGGATACCCTCGATCAGGAACGGAGCCCTTACAAACAGGTTCGTCGCACCGATCAGCTTCATGATACCGATCTCCTCTTTCCGGACCGAAATACCGATCGTGACGGTATTGCTGATCAGGAAAACAGATACGGCAAGAAGAATCAGGATGATCGCGATGGAAACGTAGCCAATGACACGGTTCATCGTCGTCAACGTTGTTGTTGCGCCCTCGGCCTGTTTAACCTCACGGACACCGTCCAGCGAGCGGATATACTCAGCCAGTGCATCCTGCGTCTCTACCTGGTATACGTAAACCTCGTAGTGAGCAGAAGTTGCGAGCGGGTTGTCGTTTGGCTTAAAGCCGTCCTTGTATTCCTCTTTTCCTTCGAAATACTGTTTTGCAAAGTTTTCCCACGTCTCATCCGCGGAAACATACTTACATTCCTTGACCACATCGGTCTTGGCCTTGATCTCCGTTCCGATCTCATCGATCGTCGCCTGATCCGCATCTTCGTTGAAGAAAACGGTCATGGATACGTCTGTCTCGGCATTTTTTACGATGTAGTTAAAGTTGATGACAACCGCAAAGAAGATACCGAACAGAAAGATACAGGCTCCCATGGTTGCGATGGATGCCAGCGAGAACATCTTGTTTCTCCAGATGTTTTTGACACCCTGTTTGATGCTGTAGCCCAGTGTACTAAACCTCATGGTACTCGCCCTCCTTCTCATCGCTGACTACCACGCCTTTTCGCATGGTAATAACGCGTTTTTTCATGGAGTTGACGATCTCACGGTTGTGGGTTACCACAAGAACGGTCGTTCCTCTGTTGTTGATTTCCTCCAGGAGCTTCATAATCTCCATGGAGTTTCCCGGGTCCAGGTTTCCGGTCGGCTCGTCCGCCAGAAGAATGTCAGGCCGGTTGACAATGGCTCTTGCCACGGCAACTCGCTGCTGCTCTCCTCCGGAAAGCTCCTTCGGGAAGGATTTGTACTTCTCTGCCAGTCCGACCAGCGTCAGGACTTCCGGCACGCGCTTTTTGATGACGCGGTTCGGTTTCTCGATGACACGCTGTGCGAATGCTACGTTTTCATAGACATTCCGGTCTTTTAAAAGGCGGAAATCCTGGAATACGACGCCGACACCGCGGCGGTATTTCGGCACTCTCCAGCGTTTCATTTTATTTAAGATCTGTCCGTTTACCTTAATGGTACCGGATGTGGGCTCGAGTTCTTTCAAAAGGAGCTTGATCAGCGTCGATTTTCCAGAACCGCTGTTTCCCACGATAAAGACGAATTCCCCCTTCTCGATGTGTAAGGATACGTTGTTGACGGCCGGCTGGCCTTTCGCGTAACTCTTACTTACACTATCCAATGTTATCATGCAATTCCTCCTTCAAGGGTTCTCGCTTAATAATCGAGCGTTTCCATGTATTTCATGTACTGCACAACCATAAGCGCAATCTTGAATGTGATCGCATCTTCAAAAACTCTAAGATCGAGTCCCGTGCTCTTCTGCAGCTTATCCAGCCGATAGACAAGGGTATTTCGGTGTATATAAAGCTGTCTCGAGGTTTCCGAGACATTCAGAGAATTTTCAAAGAATTTATTGATCGTTGTCAGTGTCTCTTCATCAAAGTCATCCGGCGATTTGTTGCCGAAAATTTCTTTGATGAACATTTTGCACAGTGGGATCGGAAGCTGGTAAATCAGACGGCCAATGCCCAGTGAGCTGTATGCATAGATATCATTCTCAGCGGAGAAAATTTTTCCGACGTCCATCGCCATTCTGGCTTCTTTATAGGAACGCGATACTTCTTTGATCTCCTTGACAATGGTACCGTAAGCAACGTGGGTTTTCCCCTCCTCATCTCTTCCTGCTGCTTCCAGAATGGTGGCTGCCACTTTGTTCATCTGGGCATAATCCTCACCTGGAGCAAGTTCTTTTACGATGATGATGTTTTTCTCATCAACTGCAGTTATAAAGTCACCGGATTTGGTACCGAGCAGACTCTTGACGCTCTCGAGCGCCCCGCTGTTTTTATCCGGATTTGTCTCAAGAATAAATACAAGGCGGCGTGCTTCCACTTCAATATGTAATTTCTTCGCCCTGTTGTAGATGTCGACCAGCAGCAGGTTGTCGAGCAGCAGATTCTTGATAAAGTTGTCTTTATCGAAGCGCTCCTTGTAGGCGGTAAGGAGGCCCTGAATCTGGAAGGTAACCATTTTCCCGATCAGGTGAATGTCATCGTTTCCGCCTTTTACAACCAGAATGTACTCCAGCTGGTGTTCATCGTATACTTTAAAAAACTGATAGTTTTTCATGGTCTGGGAATCTGCCTGAGACTGCGCAAACGTTACAATATCATTCTGGCTGATCTCAACCTCCGGAAACGTCGTTACCAGAACCTTTCCTTCTACATCAGTCACGCAGAGTTCGACACGCGAAATATTTTTGATTCCCTCAATGGTACTCTGTAAAATCTGATTTGAAATCATATTTTCTTCCCTCTTTCATCCTATAGTTTGTCTCCGGCTGCACCCGCTTTCATTGCCAGGCATATCCACACCCCTATGGTTCTGCGCCTGATGCAAAGTACCTCACAGATATACTTATTTTAATACAAAATAGACAAAAAAGGAAGAGAAAACACAACATTTATACCACAAATTACGTAAAAAGGTCAGGAAAAATCCGTCTGGAAGCCCTCTCCTAAGACCTCTCTTGCATCCGACACAACGACAAACGCGTCCGGATCGATCGTTCCTACGATCTGTTTGAGCTGCGGGATCTGTTTTTTGCCCACAACACAGAATACCATCATACGCTCTTCGCCCGTGTACATTCCCTTGATGTGGATGCCGGACGCGCCGCGGTCGAGTTCTTTCATGAGCTCATCGGCTACCTGCTCCGGATGCGCGGTAATGATAAACGCGGATTTCGCATAATTCATACCTTCCATCAGGGCATCCGTCATTTTCGTCGTCACGTAGATTGCCACGATCGCATAGAGCGAAGCGTGGATACCGAAGACAAAAATACCGGCGATGACGATGATTCCATCAAGCACCTGCATAACCTGTGCAACGGAATAGTGGCGCAGCTTTCTCTGGATCAGAGCCGCCATCATATCCGTTCCGCCCGTCGTACCGTTTCCGATGAAGACGAGGCCGATGCCTGCTCCCATCAGAACGCCGCCGAACAGTGCGGAAAGCATCCTGTCATCCGGCACCAGCTGCAGCACCGGGAGAACGGCAATCCAGAACGTATTCATCAGGGTTCCGAAGATGGTTTTCACCAGAAAATCGCGGCTCATACGGATTCCGAACAGAAAGAGCGGAATGTTCAGCACAAGGTTCGTCACCCAGAGCGGAACTCCTTTTCCGAACAGCATCTGGCTCAGTTGTTTGATGACGATTGCAAGACCGGAAAATCCTCCGGTAACAAGCCCCGCCGGGTCGTAAATCGAGCTGGTCGCAACCGCCATGACCGCGGTTCCCAGCGTAATCAGCAGATAATCTCTCCACTGCTGTTTGTTCCGTATCCAGTTCATGAACTTCAACCGTCCTTTTCGCTGTTATATTTTGTTACCATCCACTTGAACGTATTCTTCTTTAGCAGAGTTCCCCACCAGCTCGTTTTTATACCGGCCTCGTTCTGCAGCGTCGAATGCTCGCCAAGGCTCAGCCAGATTTTTGCGCTGATTTTGCTGCTGTTTTCCAGAACGAAACGATCCTGCCGCGTTCCTGCAAGGCCGCTCACAATCACGTCCGTCGTCTGGCTGTTGATCTCGTTGACCAGGCTGTCAAACGCGGATTCCTCCAGCGTCTCGACGACAGCACCGCCTCCGATCTCAATGCCGGGATACGTTTCTGTCAGATATTTCTGCAGTGTCTGCAGTTCTTCCCCAGTGTCGCCCAGTACGAAAATCCGGCTTTTCTTCTGAATCAGTCCCCAGAAAAAGCGTGCGATGAACTCGTTCGTCTCCACTTCCTCATAGGACGGCGTCTCCGGGTCAATTCCTGCTGCCTCCAGCACCTCGGTTTCCCCGATGACCGTCAGATCCAGATCTTCGATATACTGTTTCCACGTCGGTTCCTTGCTCGCCTGCATCAGCATCTGCATTGTAACAATCCCGATGGTGTTCAGCTTATCGTTCGAGAGGTATTCCTCTGCAATCTCCATTGCCGCATCGACGCGGTAATGTTTCAGCTTCACACCTAAAATTTCCAGTTCTGCATTCATTGTTCTGTATACTTCTGTTTTCCTTCGAAATCCAGAAGCGTTTCCTCCATGTTTTCCTGCCGTTTCTTCCGGCAGCGCTGTCCGCCCTTTTCTTCTGGCAACAGCTAATCCCCATTATACTAGAAAAAGAGGCTGTTGTCAAAAACAGCCTCTTTTTCTGCCCTGTTTTCACAGAATTTTTACAATTTAGCGGATCGTCTGCGGATTGTTTCAACTCACAGTCGGTATTTTCACGGAGTCTGACATGTCGAAAATAGTTCGACTGTGACTTGCCTCATGTCAGTGGAGGATACCGATTTCTCTCCGCCCGCCACTGCCGTTGTGTTTCTTTTAACAATTCATCCCACCGCTTTAGAAGTGGGAGACTTCTTGTCTACTAGGGTTAAACCTCAAACATCAGATCGCCGTAAGACGGCATCGGCCACATCTCTTTGTCTACGATCATCTCCAGTTTGTCAACCGGTGCACGGAGTGCCTCCATAGCCGGAGTAACTTTCTCGTAGTAGTATTTTGCTTTTGCTTCGCCGTCTTCCATCTCGCATCCTGCATTCTCGATTGCGATCAGCTCGTCGAGTGCTTTCTGGGTTTCCTCAAGCAGTGCACTTGTCTCGTTCAGCAGATTCTTCTGTACACCAACTGCTGTAACACCTGCTGCGGTGATGGTGTTGATAGATCCAGCCAGGGAAGTCGCATATTTGATGACTGCCGGGATGATCTGTTTGCTTGCCATGTCGATCATGGTCTTTGCTTCGATGTTGATGGTCTTTGCATAGTTCTCGAATTTAACTTCTGCACGGGATACCAGCTCTGCCTCGGTGAATACTTTGAAATCGCCGAACAGTTTGATTGCGGTATCAGTGGTCAGTGCCGGGATTGCGTACACCATGGATTTGATGTTCGGAAGTCCTCTTCTCTCTGCCTCAGCTAACCACTCATCTGCATATCCGTCGCCATTGAAGATGATTCTCTGATGCTCACTTAAGTTCTTCTTGATCAGATCATGGACAGCGTCCTCGAAGTTTTCAGCGCCTTCCAGTACATCGCATGCATCGCGGAATGCTTCTGCAACGATGGTGTTCAGTACGATGTTCGGAGCTGCAACGGAGTCACGGGAACCAACCATACGGAACTCGAATTTGTTTCCGGTGAAAGCAAACGGTGAGGTTCTGTTACGGTCGGTAGCATCTTTCTTGAGATCCGGAAGTGTCTTAACACCAGTCTCCAGAACGCCCTCTTTTTTGCTCTTTGTTGCATTTCCGGTGCTGATGAGCTGCTCTACAACATCCTCCAGCTGCTCTCCAAGGAATACAGAAATAATAGCTGGCGGCGCCTCGTTAGCTCCCAGTCTGTGATCGTTTCCCGGATCGGCTGCGGACTCACGAAGCAGATCTGCGTGAACATCAACGGCTTTCAGAACGCAGCTTAATACGAGCAGGAACTGAATGTTCTCGTGCGGTGTTTTGCCCGGCTCAAGAAGGTTGATGCCGTCATCTGTGGTGATGGACCAGTTGTCGTGTTTACCGGAACCGTTGACACCTGCGAACGGTTTCTCATGCAGCAGGCATTTCAGTCCGTGCTGGCATGCAACTCTCTTTAAAGTCTGCATAACGAGCTGGTTGTTGTCAACTGCTACGTTTGCCTCGGAATAAATGGAAGCCAGCTCGTGCTGTGCCGGTGCAACCTCATTGTGCTGTGTCTTTGCTGTAACACCCATCTTCCACAGCTCAATGTTGACATCCTTCATAAAGGAAGCAATTCTCTGACGGATGGTTCCGAAATAGTGATCGTCCATCTCCTGTCCTTTTGGAGGCATTGCGCCAAACAGGGTACGTCCGGTGTAGATCAGGTCTTTTCTCTGCAGGAATTTCTCTGCATCTACCAGGAAGTATTCCTGCTCCGGTCCTACGGAAGGAGTTACTTTCTTGGAAGTGGTGTTTCCGAACAGTTTTAACAGACGCAGGGACTGTACATTCAGAGCTTCCATGGAACGAAGAAGCGGTGTTTTCTGGTCAAGCGCCTCTCCTGTGTAGGAGCAGAATGCAGTCGGAATGCAGAGGGTTGCGCCTGCTGCGTCCTGACGAACGAAAGCCGGTGAGGTGCAGTCCCATGCTGTATATCCTCTTGCCTCAAAGGTAGCACGCAGTCCACCGGACGGGAAAGAAGATGCATCCGGCTCGCCTTTGATCAGCTCTTTACCGGAGAAGCTCATCAGTACTTTGCCGTTCGGCATCGGTGCTGTGATAAAAGAATCGTGCTTTTCTGCAGTTGCACCGGTCAGTGGCTGGAACCAGTGTGTATAGTGTGTTGCTCCTTTTTCAATTGCCCATTCTTTCATCTCATGTGCAATCGTATCTGCAGTAGCAAGATCCAGCTCACCGCCTTCTTCGATGATCTTTTTCAGCTTCTTGTAAACATTTTTTGGAAGACGTTCCTGCATTACAGTGTCATTGAATACATTTTCGCCAAAAATTTTGGCTGGATTTACATATTCTCCCATTTTCTTTCTTCCTTTCCATTTGTGAATTTTGCGATGTGACCTTCCCGCCGGATTCTAAAAAGATCCTAATACAAGAAAAAGGAGTTCTCAAAAAGGTAGCTAAAAAAGCTATATTTTTTGTAGAACGCCCTTGTTTTACATTCGCATATGGATTTGATTTCCAACTGATACTAAAATAACTCAAAAACTTAAAAAACGCAAGTGCTTTTTTGAACTCAGTCCCTTTTTCGTATTATTTTACAAAACTTTCCTAATTCAGGCGAAAAAATTAGCGGATTCGATGAAAGCTTTCGCGGCAGTCGTCAAGGTCTCGTGCAAGCACAGACTTTGACTCGTTGCTCGCGAAAAAAAATACTGTGCGGACCCTGAGGAGGAAGTCCCCCAGGAATCCTGCACAGCATTTTCGTGCTTAAACTCAGGCTTTGTTTGCAGAACCGAACAGTTCGATTTTTTCTCTTACAGTAGCTTTGATAGCTTCTGCGCCAGGAGCAAGCAGTTTACGAGGATCGAATCCTTTACCCTGCTGATCTTTTCCCTCTTCGATGTATTTACGTGTAGCTGCTGCGAATGCAAGCTGGCACTCTGTATTTACATTGATTTTGGAAACGCCAAGGTCAATGGCTTTCTTGATCATGTCATCCGGGATACCTGTACCACCGTGAAGAACGAGCGGCATAGTTCCTGTCAGCTCCTGTACAGCTGCCAGAGTCTCAAAGCTCAGTCCCTGCCAGTTAGCCGGGTATACACCGTGGATATTGCCGATACCTGCTGCAAGCATATCTACACCGAGGTCTGCAATCATCTTGCACTCGTTCGGATCAGCGCATTCGCCCATACCTACAACACCATCTTCTTCTCCACCGATAGAACCAACTTCTGCTTCCAGAGACATTCCTTTCTCTTTGCAAACAGCTACCAGTTCTTTTGTTTTTGCAACGTTCTCTTCGATCGGATAATGAGATCCGTCAAACATGATGGATGAGAAACCTGCTTCGATGCATTTGTAACATCCTTCGTAGGTTCCGTGGTCCAGATGCAGAGCAACCGGAACAGTGATGTTCAGTTCTTCGATCATAGCTTTTACCATAGCAGCTACAGTTTTGAAACCTGTCATGTATTTTCCTGCACCCTCAGATACACCAAGGATAACCGGAGAATTCATCTCCTGTGCGGTAAGAAGGATGGATTTTGTCCACTCCAGGTTGTTGATGTTAAACTGACCAACTGCATAGTGGCCAGCTTTTGCTTTGTCCAACATTTCTTTTGCTGATACTAACATAGCTCAAATGACCTCCTGTGTCTGTAATTGTGCCGTGTACCGTTTTCAGGCTTACGGCATACTTGTTACTTTCATAACTGGTTTTATTATACAACATCTTTCTGCAAATGCCAAATGATTTTCGTAGCGAAATCCATTTTTTTGCACTTTTTTGTGAAAAACTTATCAAAAAGCCGTGCCTACTTATTGTTCAGAACCAGTTCCATGGCATGTTTGCGCGCTTCGATGCAGACATAGCCGTGATCTCCGCCGTATTCGCCGTCCAGAGTCCAGGAAATCTCCTGGTTGGACTCGATGATGATGCGGTCGGTCTTGAACGAATCGATGAGGTCTGTGTGATCCTCCTGCATCAGCAGGGACGCAATGATCTCATTCAGTTCCAGCGGGTTTTTCGGGCGTTTGATCAGGGTTACCTCGAAGAGTCCGTCATCCAGGCGTACATCCTGTCCCGGCAGGTTTTTGAAGCCGCCGACGGACTTGGCATTCGTCACCATACCGTAGATATACTCTCCCTCAAAGGTTTCCCCGTTTGCCTCGACTTTAATCCAGTACGTCGGCACATTCCAGATCCGTTTGGATCCCTCCAGCAGGTATGCCAGATGGCCGAGAATGTTTTTCATGTGCTGATCTGTCTCATAGGAAACATCCGTGAAAAGGCCGAATGCAGCGATGTAGACAAAGCTGTCGTTGTTGAACGCTCCCACATCACAGGAATACAGGTTTCCCTCGATGATATCCTTTGCCGCCTGTACCATATCTTTCGAAATAGAAAGACTGTTTGCAAAGTCATTGGTGCTTCCGGCCGGAATATAACCGATCGGAACGCGCTGATCCACTTCCATCAGACCGCTGACAACTTCATCCAGTGTTCCGTCGCCCCCGCTGCAGACAACGAGATCCACCTGCGGCGCAAGCTCCTTTGTCTTTTCGAAACCATCTCCGACTGCCTGCGTCGGGTGGACAATGACTTCATATCCGCCTTTTACAAAAACATCGATAATTTCAAACAGTTTACTTTTAATCTGTGCTTTTCCGGAAAACGGATTAAAAATAAACAACATTTTTTTCTTGCTCTCCATGCAAATGCTCTCCTTTGTATCCCATTTTAGCTGTTCTGTATTCTGTATTGTACCTTATTCGCAAAGCAGATGCAACCCCGTACATTGCCACAATTTCGCAATTGTGTCATATAAAATATGATATACAACAAAACAGGAGCCACCTACTAAGAGGCAGCCCCTGCGAATTTCAAAACTATTTACAGATTAAACCAGCTCGATTACAACTTCCATAGCTGCATCACCTTTACGCGGTCCGATCTTGATGATACGGGTATATCCGCCGTTACGGTCTGCATATTTCGGAGCGATCTCATCGAACATTTTCTGTGGCATATCGATGGACTTGGTGTTTTTCTTGCGTCCTGCTGCTTCGGTCGGAACCTCTGTTACAGGATAGAAGAAGCTTGCCATCTGACGTCTAGCGTGAAGTCTGGACGGAAGATCTTTTTTGATCTCTTTCTGAACTTCATCGTATACGGTAACTTTTTTGCCGTCTTTTACTTCTTTCACACGTTTGCCATCAGCATCTTTGCGAGCTACTTTAGCAGTAACGGTAACGGTCTCAAAGTTATCTTTCTCTTTTACAGCCAGTGCGATCATGCTTTCAGCGATCTTGCGGATCTCTTTCGCTTTGGTCTCAGTGGTAACGATTTTTCCGTGATACAGAAGGTTGGTTACCTGGTTTCTTAATAATGCTTTTCTCTGGTCAGATGTTCTGCCAAGTTTTCTATATTTTGCCATTTTAAATTTTCCTCCATTTGTGGAACCCGCAAGTCATGCTGCCTCGGACTTACTGACAGGGGGTTTTCGTCTACAAATCAAACGGAAAGATAAATCGCTGTGATTTATTCTCCGTCCCCAGGACTCAGTGACAGTCCCAGTTCTTTCAGCTTTGCAAGTACCTCTTCCAGAGACTTGCGGCCCAGGTTACGAACCTTCATCATGTCTTCGGAAGTTTTGTTGCACAGCTCTTCTACGGTATTGATACCGGCACGTTTCAAGCAGTTATAGGAACGCACGGAAAGCTCAAGCTCGTCGATGTTCATCTCCAGAACTTTCTCTTTCTCATTGTCCTCTTTCTCGATCATAACTTCTGCTGTCTTCGCATTCTCAGACAGATCGATGAAGAGTTTCAGATGCTCGCTTAAAACCTTAGCTGCCAGGCTGACTGCCTCGTCCGGATCCAGTGTTCCTCTGGTGTAAACATCCAGTGTCAGTTTATCGTAATCGGTAATCTGACCTACACGGGTGTTCTCCACTTTGAGGTTTACACGCTCAACCGGTGTATAGATAGCATCCACAGCGAGAACGCCGATCGGCATGTCATCGCTCTTGCCTTTGTCAGCACTGATATAACCGCGGCCTTTTGTGATCGTCAGCTCCATGTACAGCTTGCTGTCCGGGCCGCCGTTCAGGGTTGCGATTACCTGATCCGGATTCATGATCTCAATATCCTGATCTACCTGAATATCGGATGCTCTTACAACTCCCTCGCCCTCGAACTCAATATAAGCAACTTTTGCTTCGTTGGTTTCGCTGTTATTGCGGATTGCAAGGCTCTTCAGGTTCATGATGATTTCTGTAACGTCTTCTTTTACTCCAGGGATGGAGCTGAATTCATGAAGAACGCCCTCGATTTTAACCTGGCTTACTGCTGCTCCAGGGAGGGAAGAAAGCATAATTCTGCGAAGAGAATTACCTAATGTGATACCGTAGCCTCTTTCCAGAGGTTCAACCACAAATCTGCCGTACTTCTTGTCATCAGAAATCTCAGTAATTTCAATTTTCGGTTTGTTAAAATCAAACACTCGAAAGCCCCTCCTTTTAAATTGGTTGGCTCATTACTCATGGGAATAAAGCCTTCCGCGTATGGCGATTCTTTATTTAGAATACAGCTCGACGATCTGCACTTCGTCAACCGGAACATCGATCATTTCGCGGGTAGGACGCTCTTTTACAACACCTTTGAGTGCCTCAAGATCAGCCTCGATCCATTCCGGAGTCAGACGGCCGCCTGTAACCTCTACGATGTCTTTATATCTCTGAGAGGATTTTTTACCCTCTTTGATTTCGATGGTATCACCAGCGCTTACAAGGTAAGACGGGATATTTACCTGTTTGCCGTTAACCAGAACGTGTTTGTGGTCAACGATCTGACGTGCTTCTTTTCTGGTTCTAGCCATTCCCATACGGAACAGAACGTTGTCCAGACGGAGCTCAAGAAGGATCATCAGGTTCTCACCAGTCTGTCCTTCCATTCTGTCAGCCTTTTTGTAATAGTTAACAAAAGGTTTCTCCAGAACGCCGTAGATGAATTTTGCTTTCTGTTTTTCTCTTAACTGAAGACCATACTCAGACATTTTTCTGTTTGCTCTTTTCAGCTGTCTTGTGGACTTCTTATCAATTCCAAGATATACAGGATCCATTCCGAGGGATCTGCATCTTTTCAGGACTGGTACTCTATTTACTGCCATGTTCTTAACCTCCTAATCAGACTCTTCTACGTTTTGGTGGGCGGCATCCGTTGTGCGGAACCGGTGTTACGTCGCGGATGCTTGTAACTTCAAGACCGCATGCCTGAAGGGCACGGATTGCAGCTTCACGACCTGATCCTGGTCCTTTTACCATAACGTCAACAGTCTTTAAGCCATGAACCAGCGCTGCTTTGGTAGCAGTTTCTGCAGCCATCTGAGCTGCGTATGGAGTAGATTTTCTTGAACCTCTAAATCCCAGACCGCCGGCACTTGCCCAAGAAAGAGCATTTCCTTCTGCATCAGTCAGTGTTACGATTGTATTATTGAAGGAAGACTGGATATGTGCCTGTCCGTGTTCAACGTTTTTTCTGACACGACGTTTTGTCGTTTTCTTTGTCACTTTTGCCATTTTAAAACTAACCTACACTTTCTTAATCTTATATTGGACTACTGGTTAAATTATTTCTTCTTATTTGCAACAGTTCTCTTAGGACCTTTGCGGGTTCTTGCGTTGGTCTTTGTTTTCTGACCACGAACCGGAAGGCCTTTACGATGACGGATACCTCTGTAGCATCCGATCTCCTGCAGACGTTTGATGTTCATAGCGATTTCTCTACGAAGATCTCCTTCTACAACCTGACTCTCATCGATAACTGCGCTGAGTCTCTTTACTTCATCGTCTGTCAAATCTCTGCAGCGTGTGTCCGGATTTACTCCAGCTTCTTTTAAGATACGATCTGCACTTGTTCTACCGATTCCGTAGATATAGGTCAGACCAATCTCAACACGTTTGTCTCTTGGTAAGTCTACACCAGCTATACGAGCCATGTACTTTGTCCTCCATTTTTCTAAAACATTAATATTTTCCTAATTGGGATACAGGTATGCGTGTATCCAGCCGTGTTCGCACGACCTTTCTCCTTCTGCCACCTGACAGATCGGAGTATTAAGCAATATTATAAGGGATGTCTGCGCTCCGCGCGTCCACCCGCCGGAGGTGTCCTGGCTGCAACTTGCCAGGTGTCTCACTTTATAATATTAACAGCAGAACAACGCATTCACGCGCGTCCTCGCTGCAGCCGCACTTAAAATCTGCACAATTACGATCAAGCCTAATGACGGATTAGCCCTGGCGCTGTTTGTGCTTTGGATTCTCACAAATGATTCTGATGCTACCTTTTCTTTTGATAACTTTGCATTTCTCGCAGATCGGTTTTACAGAAGATCTAACCTTCATGATGAATCCTCCTTTCTTTGCTCCTTAGCGCCCCGTGTAGGGGAATTTTCTGTTGTAAACTTTTGGAATGCGTTTTCTTTTTGTGGGTTAGAAAAAAGTCCACGCGCAAAAGTTCGTTTTATAGTATAGCATTTTGTTCCCGGAAATGCAAGAAATTTTTTACATATTTTTTCATTTTTTTTTGCTCTTTTTCTGTGCATTTTTTCATCTCTCCCACTGGTAAGAAAAAAACAGGCGGGACAGATTTCTCTTCTCTGTCCCGCCTGTTTTTTACAGGTAACATCTTTTTTTGCATCATGATCCTGAGTTCAGCGGTTTGTATTTGCTTGCGCATACGGATTCTGATTTTACTACATTTCCGCTTGCATCTTTATAATCACGATACGTTACATTACTCATCTCATCGATCTGCTCTACCCTTGGCTCAATGGTATAGTCGTTTTCTTTTGTTCCGAGAATTTTTACGGTCAGTGTATCACTGCTGTCCATATTCATCACAATTTTCACCGGATACTTATGATTATTTTCAAATTTGAAATCCGGTGAATCCCAGAATACGGTTGCATCCATTCCTGACGGCACATAATGTACCGGCATCGAATGGTTGGCTCTTTCCAACACATCAAGGTCTGTATACAAAATAGCGGAAAACAGTGTGGAAGACACCTGGCATTCGCCTCCTCCAAGTACCTGGACGACTTTGCCATCCTGATAGCCTGCTGCCTCCTGGTATCCTTTTTCCGCCGTTGTATCACCTACGACACCATTAAAAGAGAAGGTTTCTCCCGGCAGAACGATCTGTCCGTTGCAGATAGATGCCGTAAGTCCGACGTTGTGAATTCTTCCGCTCGTTCCACCTGCTGCGCTGGAGCTGTAACTTCCAAGCGTGTCTTTAAACAGATTTGCGTTCATCTTCTCGGTTGTAATCTCCGGCTCGGTAAAGGTAAACGGAATCGTGATATCCGTATTTTCTTCTGCACTCTCATACTCGGCTTTCGCACTGTCCGCATCCATTGAGGTTCCGTTTTTCGATGCCACAACGGAATATCCGTTGTCCGGATCCAGCGTCGCATTGACCGGCTCGGTATAAATCTGGCTTGCAATTCCGGCAAAATCCGGCTCCGTCAGCTGATTTTCTGCCGTCGGGCAGGAAATTACATCCTGGAAATTCATTGCTGTCACATTCGTCTGGATCTGCTGTTTTAAGGCATCCACATCCGGTCTGGTTCCGGAAATGCCTTTATGCACGATCAGGCCGGTATCTGTTACTTCATATGTAGTATCCTGCATGGAGTTGTAATCCTGAATGCCGGATGCCTGTACAATTCCTTCCACCTCATCTGGATGGGTCGCAGTCGGCTGCACATCATAGGAAAGCTTCTCTGCCTTTCCCCATTTCATCTCGACCCACTCCAGACCGCGAACCAGAAGATTTCCATGGCCTTTTTCATATGCTTTTTCAATTTCTGCGGAAGCATCCATCCCCAGCATTGGAAATACGTTCATCGTATACTGCTGACCATCCAGCTCAACGGTAACAGCTGTATCTTTATAATCTTCTTCAAACTTCTGTTCTACTGTCTGCGCAGCTTCTTTTTTGCTCATTCCCTGAATGTTTACTCCGTTAATAGAAGCATCTGCCCAGATTTTGTCATCCTCGATGATCAGACAGAAGATTCCATATGCAGCGGCAAGTAAAACAATCACTGCAACTACGCTCAATGCTGCAACAAGGCCTTTTTTCTTTCCCCTTTTTGTCATTGCACATTTTCCTTTCCTGTTATCTGTAAGGAGCAGCGATGCCATTGCTGCAGATCCGAATTTTTTTCAGACTGCAGCCTGCTGTTTCATAAAATGTTTCCCTGATTTCTGCCGGTACATGGATTTTACCGCACCGCACAGGAGATCCTTCCCGGTAAAATTTCTCCGTAAAGTTTCTCTATTGCATTGTATCACATTATTTTGAGAATTCAACCAAATATTTCAACTTCACACAGAATTCACAAACATATATTCTTCTGTCGCTTTCGAGCCCTCATCTGTCATTTTCACGGTTTTCCGGCCGCTCTTTTCTCCTGTCTTTTCACTTTTTCTTTTTTTTCTGACGGTTTAAAAATTTTGTTTCAAAAGTGCACAAATTCTCCTGGTTTTTACAAAAAGTTTTCATAAAATTTTATACTTTTTTCATTGCTTTTTCTATTAAAATATTGCATAATACATCTGGAAGGTTTCAAAAGGGACTGAAAAGAAATTCAGATGCCCGCCGCCGCGGATGCTGCAGGGTTTGCAGACTGGTGCTTGCTTTGTGGCTGTCAGAAATCTGAAGGCCGGTGATCGAAATCTTTGTTCTGTAGAACGGTTACTGTTATTGGGGATGAATACAGAGAAACACATACAGAGAAAAAGCCATCCGGCATGCCGGATGGCTTTTTTTATCGTATTTCTTATTTATCTCTCCAGATAATACGTCCCTTGTCCAGATCGTATGGGGACAGCTCGATGGTTACTTTGTCTCCCGGAAGAATACGGATAAAGTTCATACGCAGCTTTCCGCTGATATGAGCCAGTACAACGTGTTTATTTTCCAGTTCTACTTTAAACATTGCGTTTGGTAATTTCTCGAGGACAGTTCCCTCTACTTCAATTACATCTGCCTTAGACATTGATTAATCCTCCTTCAACTCTTTGCAACTTTTTTCTTTTAATGCCTTACGGATATCTTCATCACGAACCGCATCCGTCATTTCGTAATCCGGCTGTACGTGAATCAGCTTCTTCTTTTTCGGCCGGTTGGCGGTACGGATTTTTCCGTCCACCAGGAATACGTATGGCTCCTGTACATCCGAAATCACATACAGCTTTCCTTTATCGTGGCCGGCCAGGCTTCTGGCAAACATTCCTTTCACAATCGGTTTCATAAATCCTCCTCCGTATGCGAAAGTGTCAGAATTTCCGGTTCTCCCTCCGTAATCAGAATCGTGTTCTCATAATGTGCGGCAAGAGAGCCGTCTTCTGTCACAACGGTCCAGTCATCATCCAGCCATCTGACTGCATAGCCTCCGGCTGTGATCATCGGCTCGATGGCGAGCGTCATGCCAGGCTGCAGACGGACGCCGCGGCTTGGCTGTGCGAAGTTCGGCACTGCCGGATCTTCGTGCAGGTGCGTTCCGATGCCGTGGCCTACCAGGTCGCGGACAACGCCGTAGCCGAAGCTCTCTGCGTATGCACCGATCGCCGCCGAAATCTCATGAAGATGATGGCCTGCTTTTGCGTATTTGATTCCTTCAAAAAAGGCCTGGCGTGTTACTTCCACCAGTTTTCTTGCCTCCGGCGAGATCTCACCGACCGCGTGTGTGCGGGCTGCGTCGGAATGGTATCCTTCATAGATAAGTCCCGCATCCAGGCTGACAATGTCGCCCTCTTTCAGAATCCGTTTTTTACTTGGGATTCCGTGAACCACTTCCTCGTTCACAGAAACGCAGATCGAAGCCGGATACCCATTATAGTTTAAAAAGTTGGGAGTGCATCCAAAGCTGCGGATCATTTCTTCTCCGAGCTTATTGATTTCCCATGTTGACATTCCCGGATGAATGGCGCGGCCTAATTCGTCGTGTACCTTCTCCAGCAGCTCACCGGCGTGGCGCATTCTCTCAATTTCCCGGGCAGTTTTAATTGATATGGACATCCTTTACGCTCCTAAAATCTTTACTATATCCTGAAATACCACATTGATATCCTGGGTTCCGTCAACTTCCACCAGAACGTCGGCTTTCTTATAGTAGTCAATCAGAGGCTGTGTCTGAGCATGATATACAGACAGTCTCTTCTGTACAGTCTCAGGTTTGTCGTCGTCACGGAGAACCAGCTCGCCGCCGCAGGTATCGCATACGTCTTCTACCTTCGGCGCGTTGAATTCTACATGATACGTTGCTCCGCATCCGATGCAGGCACGGCGTCCGCCCATGCGGTGAACGATGTTTTCATCCGGCACTTCCACATTGATTGCGTAGTCAATTTTCTCTCCGCGTGCTTCCAGGGCTTTGGTCAGAGCCTCTGCCTGCGGAATCGTTCTTGGGAAGCCATCCAGCACGTAGCCCTTTGCTGCGTCCGGTTTGGAAATACGGTCTACAACAAGATCGCAGGTCAGCTCGTCCGGAACGAGTTCTCCCTTGTCCATGAATGCTTTCGCTTTCTTTCCAAGCTCGGTTCCCTCTTTGATATTTGCGCGGAAGATATCGCCGGTTGAAATATGAGGAATCTCATATTTTGCAGCGATCTGTTTTGCCTGTGTACCTTTTCCGGCACCAGGTGCCCCCAACATAATAATTTTCATGCGCTTTTCCTCCCATGTTTGAATTTGCAGCAATCCGCTGCGTGTAATTTACCCTATTATACCATAAAGTAAACCACAATAGCAAAAATTTTCTCTGTTAAAGCCTCTTTAAAAGCGCTTTAAACAAAAGAAAGGGCCTGTCTTATCCAGACAGTCCCTCTTATGCCTTAATCGTTTAAGAATCCTTTGTAATTGCGTACCAGCATCATGGATTCAATCTGTTTTAAGGTTTCCAGAATTACGCTGGCAATAATGATCAGAGAAGTACCTCCAAAGGATACATTCGCTTTGAAAAATCCATTAAAGAAAAATGGAATCACTGCAACAATGGTAAGACCTGCTGCACCGATAAAAATAATATAGCTGAGCAGATTGTTCAGATAATCTACCGTGGATTTACCCGGGCGGATGCCTGGGATAAAGCCGCCCTGTTTTTTCATGTTATCTGCAACTTCCATCGGGTTGAAGGTGATGGAGGTATAGAAATAAGCGAAGAAAATAACAAGGACAATGTAGAGAATCAGGCCCAGCGAAGCAACTGGATTGGTTTTGTCAAACCAGTTGTTGGAATTCAGCATCTTGATCAGCGTTCCGCCGATACCTTTGATATCCGACTTTCCGACAAACGACAGGATAATCGATGGGAAAGACATGATGGATGATGCAAAGATGATCGGGATAACGCCCGCTGTATTTACCTTCAGCGGAATATTGGATGACTGTCCGCCAACCATTTTTCTTCCGGCCATTTTCTTGGAATACTGTACCGGAATTCTTCTCTCAGCGCCATTCAGGATCAGTACCAGCACAACAACAGCGATGATCACAACAGCGATGATAATCCACATCAGCAGACCACGCGCGATGGTTTTGCCTTTTACGAAAGTTTCGTAAAGGGTTACCATATCCTGCGGGATTCTGGAAAGGATGTTGATTAACAGGACCATAGAAATACCATTTCCAACGCCCTTGTCGTTGATCTGTTCTCCCACCCACATAAGGAAGGCAGAACCGGCTGTCAGAGCTGCCACTACAACAATCACATTAACTGCGTTAAAAGTGGTGAGGAGTCCCTGGCGTCCAAAGCCTACTGCCATAGCAACAGACTCAAACAATGCAAGACCTACTGTCACATAACGAGTAATCGCAGTCATTTTCTTTCTTCCCTCTTCGCCGTCACGCTGCATTTCCTCAAGTCGTGGAATTGCAATGGTGAGCAGCTGAATAATGATGGAAGAAGTAATGTACGGTGTAATACTCAGAGCAAAGATGGAGAAACGGTCGAAACCGCCGCCCGTGAATGCATTCAGGAAGCTGAATGCCTCATTCGTATTATTTGCAAAATAATTCGCAAAAAAGCTTGTATTGACACCCGGTACAGGCATCTGAGAGCCTAACCGGATGACAACAAGCATCATAAGCACATAAAATATTTTGCGACGAACATCTTTGACCTTAAATGCATTGATAAAGGTCTTAAACATTAGATCACCTCGACTGTTCCACCTGCCGCTTCAATTTTTGCCTTTGCGCTCTCGCTGAAAGCATTTGCTTTTACAGTGAGTTTTTTGGTGACTTCACCGTTTCCAAGGATTTTTACGCCATCTCTCGGATTGGAAACAAGACCAGTCTCAATCATAGTTTCTACGGTTACAACAGCTCCGTCCTCATAACGATTCAGAGCATCTACATTGATTCCAACGATTTCCTTGGAGTTTCTGTTTTTGAAACCTCTCTTCGGAAGACGTCTGTATAAAGGCATCTGACCACCTTCAAATCCCGGTCTCGGTGCTCCGGAACGTGCTTTCTGTCCTTTGTGGCCTTTACCTGCTGTTTTACCATTTCCTGAACCATGTCCACGGCCTCTGCGGAAGTTATCGTTCTGTCTGGAACCTTCAGCCGGCTGTAAATTAGATAAGTCCATTACGGTACCTCCTTATGCTTCTTCTACTTTAACCAGGTAAGAAACCTGATTAACCATGCCGCGAACTGCTGCGTTATCCGGCAGTTCTACCGTCTTGTTAACTTTTTTCAGACCCAGTGCTTCCACGGTTCTTCTGTGTTTCGGAACACATCCGATCGGGGATTTCACCAGTGTTACTTTTAATTTATCTGCCATTTTTCACATCCTCCTTAAGCAAAGATCTCGTTTGTAGATTTGCCGCGAAGTCTTGCTACTTCTTCTGGAGTCTTCAGCTCAGACAGACCAGCGATGGTAGCCAGAACTACGTTCTGCTTATTTCTGGATCCAAGGGATTTTGTACGGATGTTCTTAATACCAGCTAACTCGATTACGGCACGGGCTGGGCCACCAGCGATGACACCAGTACCTTCAGGAGCTTTCTTCAACAGAACCTCTGCGCTTCCGAATTTACCTACGTAGTCATGAGTGATACTTCCGTTCTCATTGATTGCTACGCTTACCAGTTTCTTCATAGCGTCTTCTTTACCTTTGCGGATAGCTTCCGGAATCTCGGCTGCTTTTCCAAGGCCTGCGCCTACGTGTCCATTGCCGTCGCCGACAACTACTAAAGCTGTGAAACGGAAGTTACGACCACCTTTAACAACTTTTGTAACACGCTTAATTGATACGACTTTTTCTTCCAGTTCGAACTGGCTTGCATCAATAATTGTATGCTTCATGTGTTCTTTTCCTTCCTTTCTTAGAATACCAGCCCAGCTTCTCTAGCTGCGTCTGCGAATGCCTGGATTTTTCCCTGGTAGATGAATCCGCCACGGTCAAATACAACTTCAGTAATACCTGCTTCTACAGCTTTCTTTCCAAGAACGGTTCCAAGATATGCTGCTGCATCTACATTGTTGGTTTTCTCAAGCTCTGCTTTAACATCTTTCTGAAGAGTAGAAGCAGAAACTAAAGTATTTCCAATCGTATCGTCGATAATCTGAGCATACATATGGTTATTGCTGCGGAATACACACAGACGCGGACGCTGTGCAGTACCTACGATATGATTACGTAATCTTCTATGCTTTTTCTGGCGCATCTGCGCTCTTGATACTTTACTAATCATGTTCACACTCTCCTTAATTATTTCTTACCAGTCTTACCAACTTTACGTCTGATCACTTCATCAGCATACTTGATTCCCTTGCCCTTGTATGGCTCAGGTCTTCTCTTGTCTCTGATTTCAGCGGCATACTGGCCAACTTTCTCTTTGCTGATACCGGAAACAATGATCTTGTTGCCGTCTACAGCGGAGGAGAGTCCTTCCGGATCGATCATCTCTACCGGATGAGAATATCCAAGAGACAGAACTAATTTGTTGCCCTGTTTTGCAGCTCTGTAACCTACACCGTTTACTTCCAGTGTTTTGGTATAGCCTTCGCTAACACCAATTACCATGTTGTGGATCAGAGTTCTGGTCAGACCATGAAGAGCTTTCATTTTCTTCAGATCGTTCGGTCTTGTAACTACTACGTGTCCGTCTTCCAGTTTGATGGTCATTTCAGACGGGAGAGTTCTCTCTAATGTTCCTTTTGGTCCTTTTACTACAACGTGGTTGTTTTCCTGGATGTCTACTGTTACACCTGCAGGAATTGCCACTGGCAGTCTTCCAATACGTGACATACCAATTTCCTCCTATTAACTTAGATTTTCGGAGAGAGCCTTACGCTCTCTCTGTTTTCAGTTGCTTTGTTTCGTTTCTATTACCAAACGAATGCCAGAACCTCGCCGCCGACCTGCAGCTTACGAGCTTCTTTATCGGTGATAACACCCTGGTTTGTGGAAAGAATAGCGATTCCAAGTCCGCCAAGTACTCTCGGCAGCTCATCTTTGCCAACATAGATTCTCAGACCCGGTTTGGAGATTCTCTTCAGACCGGTGATGATCTTCTCGTTTTTGTCAGCGCCGTATTTCAGGGTGATGTGCATATTCTGGAATGCACCCTCATCGCTGAGTTCATATTTTGCAATGTATCCCTCGTTTACCAGGATATCAGCGATTGCGATTTTCATTTTGGATGCCGGAACATCTACTGTATCATGTTTTGCAGTGTTAGCGTTACGGATTCTTGTAAGCATATCTGCAATCGGATCACTCATACTCATTTGAATTTGCCTCCTTCTAAAATTTTACCAACTAGCTTTCTTAACGCCAGGAATCTGGCCTTTGTATGCTAATTCACGGAAGCAGATTCTGCAGATTCCGTATTTTCTTAAATATGCGTGTGGACGGCCACAAATTCTGCAACGATTGTATTCTCTTGTAGAGAATTTAGCTTTGCGCTGCTGTTTGATTTTCATTGCTGTTTTAGCCATGAATCAATTCCTCCTATTACTTTGCGAATGGCATGTTGAATAATGTCAGTAATTCACGAGCTTCTTCATCTGTGTTAGCAGTGGTAACGAAGATAATGTCCATACCTCTGACTTTATCAACTTTATCATACTCGATCTCTGGGAAAATCAGCTGCTCTTTGATACCAAGAGCATAGTTTCCTCTGCCATCGAAAGCGTTCGGATTTACGCCGCGGAAGTCACGTACACGAGGCAGTGCCAGGTTGATCAGGCGGTCTGCGAACTCGTACATTTTCTCGCCACGAAGGGTAACTTTGCATCCGATCGGCATACCCTCACGGATTTTAAAGTTTGCTACGGAATTTTTCGCTTTGGTGGTAACTGCTTTCTGTCCGGTGATAGCTTCCATATCACTGATTGCAGCGTCCAGAAGTTTAGCGTTCTCCTTAGCTTCACCAACACCCATGTTGATTACGATTTTGGAGAGCTTCGGCACTTCCATCACGTTTTTGTATCCAAATTTTTTGGTCATTGCATCAACGATCTGCTCGTTGTAAAGATCTTTCAGTCTACTCACGGTTTTGCCTCCTCTCTTCCTTAATCAATTACTGCGCCGTTCAGCTCTTTTGCTTTTGCAACGCGGGTTCTAACAGCTTTTGTTTTGCCGTTTTTCTCAACCATCTCAACTTTGATTCCAACGCGGGTCGGAACTCCTTTTACAACCAGCATTACGTTGGATGCATCGATAGGAGCTTCTTTGTTAACGATTCCGCCCTGCTGATTGCTCATAGACGGTTTCTCATGCTTTGTAATCATGTTTACGCCTTCAACAACAACACGGTTGTTCTTTACGTCAACGCTGACTACTTTGCCGGTTTTGTCTTTATCTTTGCCGGCGATTACCTTTACGGTATCGCCTTTTTTAATCTTCATTGACATAGCTGTCCTCCTATAATACTTCCGGAGCTAAGGAAACAATCTTCATGAACTGTTTCTCACGAAGCTCTCTGGCTACTGGTCCAAAAATACGGGTTCCTTTTGGAGTTTTGTCATCTTTGATAATAACTGCTGCGTTCTCATCAAATTTGATGTAAGAACCGTCTTTACGACGAGCGCCTTTTACGCTTCTTACAACAACAGCTTTTACTACGTCACCTTTTTTAACAACGCCGCCTGGTGTTGCATCTTTGACCGAAGCAACGATTACATCACCAATGTTGGCATATCTTCTTGTAGAACCGCCCATAACACGAATGCATAAGATTTCTTTTGCACCGGTGTTGTCAGCGACTTTCAGTCTAGTTTCCTGCTGAATCATGCTGGTATTCCTCCTTTAGCATTCTGATCTCTTATTTATTTCGCTTTCTCAACGATCTCCACAAGTCTCCATCTCTTATCTTTGGATAAAGGTCTTGTTTCCATAACTCGTACGGTATCACCTACATGGCACTCGTTGTTTGCATCGTGTGCTTTCAGCTTATATGTGCTTTTTACAATTTTCTTGTACAGAGGATGTTTTACATGGTCTTCGATGGCAACCACGATAGTCTTATCCATCTTATCGCTGACAACTTTGCCCACGCGAGTTTTTCTAAGATTTCTTTCTTCCACGATATTTTCCTCCTAATTACTCAGCTGCGTTTGCCTTCTGGGCAATAACAGTCTGGATTCTTGCAATATTTTTGCGAACCTCTTTGATTCGGCTGGTATTGTCAAGCTGGTTGGTTGCGTTCTGGAATCTTAAATTGAAGAGTTCCTTTTTAGCAGCTACTAATTCGTCATTCAGCTCAGCTGCGCTCTTTGTATTTAAATCTTTTACAAATTCGTTAGTTTTCACTGTTATCACCGCCTTCTAAGTCTGCACGAGAAACTACTTTGCATTTACATGGTAACTTATGCATGGCAAGACGTAATGCCTCGCGGGCTGTTTCTTCCGGAACACCTGCGATTTCGAACATTACACGGCCTGGTTTTACTACTGCTACCCAGTACTCCAGAGAACCTTTTCCGGAACCCATTCGGGTCTCAGCCGGCTGTGCGGTTACTGGTTTGTCCGGGAAAATTTTGATCCAAACTTTACCACCACGTTTGATGTAACGTGTCATGGCGATACGGGCTGCCTCGATCTGATTGGATTTGATCCAGCATGGCTCAAGGGCTACGAGACCAAATTCACCGTAGTTAATTTTGTTTCCTCTGAGGGCTTTACCCTTCATGGAACCACGGAACTGTTTACGACGTTTAACTCTCTTCGGCATTAACATAATTAATTCTCGCTCCCTTCCTTTTTAGTTCTGGTTGGAAGTACTTCGCCATTGTAGATCCATGCTTTTACGCCAACTTTACCGTAAGTGGTATCTGCTTCAGCGAATCCATAATCGATATCGGCACGCAGGGTCTGCAGCGGAATAGTTCCCTCGCTGTAGAACTCGGTACGAGCCATATCAGCTCCACCAAGACGTCCGGATACAGATGTTTTGATTCCCTTAGCGCCAGCTCTCATCGTACGCTGCATGGTAGATTTCATAGCACGACGGAAGGAAATACGGTTCTCCAGCTGTAATGCAATGTTCTCAGCAACAAGCTGTGCATCGCGGTCCGGTCTTTTTACTTCTTTGATATCTACGATAAGCTTTTTGTCAGTCAGTTTCTGAACTTCAGCTTTTACTTTCTCGATCTCTGCTCCGCCTTTACCGATAACAACGCCCGGTTTTGCGGTGTAGATGATAACTTTTACTCTGTCAGATGCTCTTTCGATTTCGATCTTGGAAACACCTGCGCTGTACAGTTTCTTCTTCAGGTATGTGCGGATGTTGTAGTCCTCAACGAGGTTATCTGCGAAATCACCCTCGGCATACCATTTGGAATCCCAGTCTTTAATAACACCGACTCTCAGGCCGTGTGGATTAACTTTCTGTCCCATGACATGTCCTCCTTATTTCTCGTCTAACACAATCGTGATGTGGCTGTTTCTCTTCAGGATTCTGTAAGCTCTGCCCTGTGCTCTCGGATGAATTCTCTTCATGGTCGGAGCCTTGTTAGCGAAGCACTCAGCTACATACAGGTTTTCTCTGGAAAGACCGTTGTTGTTCTCAGCGTTTGCGATTGCGGACTCCAGCAGTTTTTTCACTACGCTGGAGGCATATCTCGGGTTATAAGTTACAATACCAAGTGCGGTTGTTACGTCTTTACCGCGGATTGCATCTAAAACAAATCCAGCTTTCTGCGCAGACATTCTAGCGTAGGATAACTTTGCAGACGGTCTGGTATCTTTGTTAGCATTTCTTGCTCTTTTAATCTGACTTCTATGTCCTTTAGCCATTGCTAAAAAACCTCCTCTCTCAAATCATTCTACTTAGCGGACGCCGGATTTCTTCTCGTCCTTGCCGTGACCTCTGTAGGTTCTGGTTGCTACGAACTCACCGAGTTTGTGTCCAACCATATCCTCTGTAACGTATACCGGCACATGTTTTCTTCCGTCATGAACAGCGATTGTGTGTCCAACGAATGACGGGAAGATTGTAGAACGACGTGACCAGGTTTTAATGACTGTTTTATCTCCTGAAGCGTTTGCAGCGTCAACTTTCTTTAACAGGCTTTCATCTGCAAATGGTCCTTTTTTTAATGAACGAGACATCGTTTACCTCCTTATTTCGATAAAGCTTTTCCATCGCGTCTTCTTACGATGTACTTGTTAGACTGCTTGTTCTTTGCTCTGGTCTTCAGGCCAAGAGCCGGTTTTCCCCAAGGAGTAGACGGGCCCGGACGTCCGATACCGGTCTTTCCTTCTCCACCACCATGTGGATGGTCATTCGGGTTCATGACAGAACCACGTACAGTCGGGCGGATACCCATGTTACGTTTCCGTCCTGCTTTACCAATGTTGATCAGGCTGTGCTCGCCATTTCCAACAACACCGATGGATGCACGGCAGTTGATCGGAACCATTCTCATCTCTCCAGACGGAAGACGAAGGGTTGCGTATTTACCTTCTTTAGCCATCAGCTGAGCGCCATTACCAGCTGCACGAACAAGCTGTCCGCCTTTGCCTGCATGAAGCTCTACGTTGTGAACCATGGTACCAACCGGAATCTCGGACAGCGGCAGGCAGTTTCCAGGTCTTACCTCGGCAGCAGCGCCGCTCATAACCTTCATGCCAACTTTCAGTCCTTCCGGAGCCAGGATGTATGCTTTCTCGCCGTCTGCATAGCAGATCAGAGCGATGTTTGCTGTTCTGTTCGGATCGTACTCGATCGATTTAACGATTGCCGGAACATCATCTTTTCTTCTCTTGAAGTCGATGATTCTGTATTTTCTTCTGCTTCCGCCTCCGCGGTGTCTTACAGTGATTTTACCCTGGTTGTTACGACCAGCGTTTTTCTTCAGGGACACTACCAGAGATTTCTCCGGTGTGCTCTTCGTGATTTCGTTGAAATCAGAGGAGGTCATGTGTCTTCTGGAAGGTGTATATGGGTTAAAGCTTTTGATTCCCATTACTTTGTTCTCCTTTCATTTCGTATCGCACTTATGTGTGCATATTTCGAACAGCTGCTAATTAAAGTCCTTCGAAGATTTCGATGTCTTTGCTGTCCTCGGTCAGAGCAACGATTGCTTTCTTGCTCTTTGCAGTTTTTCCAACTACCATTCCACGACGTTTGTTCTTTCCGTCCATGTTCATGGTGTTTACGCTTTTTACTTTTGTTCCTTCGAACATTTTCTCAACTGCTTCTTTAATCTGAGATTTGTTTGCTTCCGGGTGAACCATAAATGTGTATTTCTTCTCGCCCATAGCGTTCATGCTCTTCTCAGTTACGATTGGTTTCAGGATTACGTCGTAATATCTGATATCTGCCATTATGCGTACACCTCCTCGATAGATGCAACACTGCTCTTGGTTGCGATGATGGTGTTGTATTTCAGCATGTCGAATACATTGATGGTATTAACAGATGCAGTCTGAACGCCAGCAATGTTTCTTGCGGAAAGTGCTACGTTTTCGCTGTCATCTCCGATGATTACCAGTGCGTTGTTTACTTTGAGGTTATCAAGCACTTTCTTCATCTCTTTTGTTTTAACCTCTGCAAGTTTCAGCTCATCAAGAACGATGAATTTGTTCTCCTGAACTTTGCTTGTCAGAACGGATTTTAATGCAGCTCTTTTCTCTTTCTTGTTCATTTTGAAAGAGTAATCTCTTGGTACTGGAGCGAATACAACTCCGCCGCCTGTCCACTGAGGAGCTCTTGTTGAACCCTGTCTTGCGTGACCTGTTCCTTTCTGTCTCCACGGTTTTCTTCCGCCACCGCTTACTTCGGAACGGGTTTTAGCTTTCTGAGTTCCCTGACGATTATTTGCAAGCTGAAGCACTACAGCCTGATGTACCAGATGCTCGTTGATTTCTACACCGAACACTGCATCATTAAGCTCCATGCTGCCAACTTCTTTGCCTTCCATATTTAATACAGATACGTTAGCCATTACGTGTGTTCCTCCTTTCAACGAACTTATTTACCGCATTTTACTGTCTCTTTGATGGTAACCATGGATTTCTTCGGTCCTGGTACAGCACCTTTGACTAACAGTAAATTGTTCTCTACGTCAACTTTTACGATTTCCAGGTTCTGTACGGTGATTTTCTTTCCACCCATCTGTCCTGGCATTCTTTTTCCTTTGAATACCTTACTCGGATCGGAGCAAGCACCATTGGAACCTGCGTGACGATGATATTTGGAACCATGAGCCATAGGTCCTCTGGACTGACCATGTCTCTTGATGGCACCCTGGAATCCTTTACCTTTGCTTGTTGCAGTAGCGTCGATTTTGTCGCCTGCGCCAAAGATATCGGCCTTGATTTCCTGTCCTAATGTATAGGTTTCGGCATCTTCAAATCTGAACTCTTTCAGATATCTCTTGCAGGAAACACCTGCTTTTGCGAACTGGCCTTTCATTGGTTTGTTCACACGGTTTTCTTTCTTCTCGCCGAAGCCTACCTGAATTGCACTGTACCCGTCGTTGTCTGCGGTTTTCACCTGTGTTACAACACACGGACCTGCCTGCAATACAGTTACCGGTACTAAAACACCGTTTTCGTCGAAGATCTGAGTCATTCCGACTTTTGTAGCTAAAATTGCTTTCTTCATTCCTTTTACCTCCTGTTTTATCTACAGCGGAACTTCCTATTATAAAGAAGTTCATTCTAGCGAACAGTTGATATAAGTGGAACACTATGACCCTTAGGGATGTTGATTCCTTCGAATGAGTGTTGCTTCTATATCATCTATTGCTTACTTAATTGATGGCCGGGGGCTGATCCCGGACTTTTTACAGCTGATCTTATTTGCTTTTCATCTTGATGTCGATGTAAACGCCAGCCGGCATTTCCAGTCTTGATAATGCATCCACTGTTTTCTGGGTAGGTGCGATGATATCAATCAGTCTCTTGTGGGTTCTCTGCTCGAACTGCTCACGGGAATCTTTGTACTTATGAACGGCACGAAGGATAGTTACTACCTCTTTCTTCGTTGGAAGCGGTACTGGTCCGCTCACCGTTGCTCCGTTCTTCTTTACAGTTTCGATAATTTTCTGTGCAGATGCATCTACTAACTGATGATCATACGCTTTCAGTGTAATTCTCATTACTTGACTTGCCATAAAAAAAGTCGCCTCCTTTTCGCACTTTTACGAGTACGACAAGCGGTGACTGTACACTTACCCGTGTGTGTCCTGATGTTTGCACACGGTCGTTTCCACTCTTACAGGTGGACTTAATTGTGGGTACAGTGACTTGTCGCCAGTTTCTTTAACTTGACATTCGCTCCACGGAAAACCCGCTGTTTCTCAGCGGCAACCTCGCGCTTCAACGCTATCAATGTCACAACAGTTGTTAGTATACAAGAAAGCACGCGAAAAATCAAGGTTTTTTTTTATTTTTTTCGATTTATCCGTTTTTATGCAAAAAGAGAAATACAGGGGTGCCGTGTTGTGCACTTTTCCTATATCTCTCTCTTTTTTGACGTTTTCCAACTATTCAGAGCCCCATCTCGATTCCGCTGCGATGCATCTCGATGTGGCTTCTTGCCATATGAACAAAAAGAAAAGAACGTCCATTCATGCAAGCATGATTCGCGTTCTTTTCGTTCGCATGGCTCTGAATAGTTACAGAATGTCGGAATAATCTAAGATTGTGATGCCGGTTGCAGGATCTTCAATGACTTTCGGGTCATCTCCGGCTGCGTGGGCCTTCTGGAGGAGTTCTTCCGCCGTGTAAACCGGCATGGCAAGTTCGATCGGTTCGGACGATTCCGGTTCCGGCTCTTCGATGGTTTCTTCAAACTCTTCGATTTCTTCCACAGTTTCCGGCTCTGCTGATTCCGTTTCTTCGGTTTCTTCTGTCACTTCTTCCGCTGTTTCTTCGACGATTTCCGTTTCTTCCACGGCTTCCGGAATTTCTTCGGTTTCTTCTCCTCTTACAAGGTTCTGCAGATCGACGGTATTAAAGGACACCTGCTCCGTTTCTTCTTCTTCCAGATCCGGAATTTCAAATTCGTCCTGTTTCTCTTCTTCTGCCGTTTTCTGGTCGGCTGCTCTCAACTGTTCGATCATTTCCTGTTCTTCCCGTTTCTTTTTTTCTTCCAGAGCAGCTTTCTTTCTGCTGCGAAGCTCTTCGGACGCTTTCTCATCGTCCTCGTCTTCGTCTTCTTCCTCTTCTTCCTCATCCTCTTCTTCATCACGTTTCCATACCTCGGAAAGGATGAACAGAATGACCAGAAACAGAATGGCAAGTCCGATGATCATGATTCCCTCTCTGCTCTGCGCCGCCATCGACAGAAAGCCGATCACCGGAATCGTGATGATCACTTTGCTCACGGTTGCTCTCACGGTAATTTCCGTTGTGTCTCCACTGATCACATTTTTTACGGATGCGGTTCCGGCAGCGATGTCGAGGGACTGTATCGTATAGATATACTTTCCGGAATTGTCATCAACCAGGATTTTGTCTCCCGTCGCAACCGATGACGTATCTGTCTTCTTTGCGTACGTGACAGCGCCGCGGGAAATGTTGGTATTTCCCATCCCGTCTGAGACAAGTGTCGTGATGCCGGCAAACGGCGGAATCACCAGTGCGCCTGCTGACAGGATTGCAAGCAGAAGCAGCGTATTCACAATTACCTTCAGTAATTTTGACATATTCAATTCTCCTTGTATTCTCAGTCTTTGCCCCCTATTATAACCCCTTTTCTTCGATTATGCAAGAAAACGTTACGCATCGTGTCCCGGCCGCCCGGTTCCGCGTGTCGAATTTTTCGATTTTTTCTTGAAGATCTGTCCTGTTTCTTCTATACTATATGCATAACCAAAGGGGGAATACTTTCATATGAATACACTGATCAAAACCATCGAAGATCTTTCCCTGAACGCATGGCCGTCTCACCAGATCGAGCTGTACGACGGATGGATTCTTCGTTTTTCTTATTTTTATACACACCGGACCAACAGCGTCGAGCAGATCGGGCCGTCCACGATTCCGGTGGAGGAAAAAGTGCAGTACTGTGAGGAGATCTACCGTCGCTGGGGTACACCGGCAATTTTCAAGATCAGTCCGCTTGTCAATCCCGGCTTTGATGCAATGCTCGCCGACCGCGGCTATGTAGTCCAGCACACGACGCACGTCATGACAATGGATCTGGCGAACTTTGCCAAAAAGGATCCTGCCGTTGCCGTGACCGTCAGCAGCTTTATCCCGCCGAAATGGATTGACAGCCTCTTTGCTTTAAAGAGCACGACGAACGTGATGCACCGCATGGTCGTTCCTTCGATGTACCGCGCTATTCCAAAAGAAACCATCTGTACCTCCATCCAGGATGAAACCGGAACGATCGTTGCCACCGGCCTTGGCATCCGCGACCGCGATTACGTCGGTGTCTATGCCATCCATGTGCATCCTGCGTACCGCCACCGCCACTACGCTTCCTCGATCTGCCGCACAATCCTCTCCGAGGGAATCCGGCTCGGTGCAACGAAAGCATATCTTCAGGTTGTCGAGGGAAACACGCCTGCGATCACACTGTATGAATCGCTCGGTTTTTCCTATTTCTATACCTACTGGTTCCGCGCGAAGAACGTGGTCTGATTTTCGTCTGATTTCACATAAAAAAGCATAGCAAAACGGCATGTCAAAATTTTCTGACATGCCGTTTTGCTCTATGTTCATGCTATAAGTGCAGTAAGATTATTCAGCAAAAGGACTGCTTAAATATTTTTCAACGCCGTCCATGGCTTCGCTCTCGTCTTTTCCGTTTGCGGTCACGGTAACTTCCTCGCCATTGTCCAGACCAAGTGTCATCATACCCATAATGCTCTTCGCATTTACTTTTTTTCTGCCGCTCTCGACGTAGATTTCACTTTCGTACTGGCTCGCTACCTGTACCAGCATGGCAACTGGTCTCGCCTCCAGGCCGCTTGAAAGACGAATTGTGATTGGTTTCTTAATCATAATACTTCTCCTCCTTGTTTCCTTCGCAAATCTTCTGCAATCTCTTTTAGTTTCCTTAATCTATGATTAACTCCGGATTTACCAACAACCGGCGTTAACATCTTGCCCAGTTCCAGAAGCGATGCTTCCGGGTATTGTAAGCGGAGCCTTGCCATCTGCTCCAGCGGTTCCGGCAGAGAAGAAAAGCCTGTGGTTTCTTCGATATACCGGATATCTTCGATCTGGCGGATCGCCGCGCTGACCGTTTTGTTGATGTTGGCAGTTTCACAGTTCACCTTTCGGTTGACACTGCCGCGCATTTCTTTTAAGATCCGCACGTTTTCCAGATTCATAAGTGCGATGTTGGCTTCCATGATGCCAAGCATCTCCACAATCTGTGCGCCTTCTTTCATATAAACCACATGGTGGTTTTTCCGGAGAACGATCCGTGCATCAATTCCAAAGCTTTTCAGAAGTTCCTGCACCTGTTCTGCTCTCGGCGCATCGGGGCAGACAATTTCGAGATGGTAAAACCGGTTGGGATCGCTGATGGAACCGGACGCTAAAAATGCGCCCCGTAGAAATGCCCGTTTGCAGCACTGACGCTGTACCACAACAGCCGGAATCGGCATTGTTAACTGCCGGTCTGTCTCGTGTAACTTCACTGCCTGCAGAATCTGACGGGTTTCTTCCCTGTCATTTACGCGGATCAGATACGTATTTTCCTTCTGATTCAGCTTAACTGCAAGCTCTGCCTCTATATTAAATGTTTTTTTCAATAAAGTAAAGTACTTTCTTGCCACATACGCATTCTCTGTCTGAATCCGTATCGTCCCGTCCTTCTCGGAAATCTGTCCGCAGAGTGACAGGATCGCCGCTGTTTCCGCAATCTGGCAGTGGCGTGCCGTCGGAAGATGTCTCGATAATTCCTCTTTTACCTCGCTTGAGAATGACATCCTTCCACCTCTAAATTCCTTTTCGGATGGCGTCTTTTTCCAGATCCCGGTGCTCAATCCGGATTCCATAGTCCTTCGCGTTGGAAAGACGCCGGTACAGCTCGTTGGCAAGGGTTACGGAACGGTGTTTTCCGCCGGTGCAGCCGATGCTGATAATGAGCTGATGCTTGCCCTCGGAAATATAATTCGGAATCAGAAAACGGATCATATCCTCTAATTTTTCCGCAAACACCTGCGCTGTCTCAAATCCCATCACATAATCCCGCACCGGAGCATCGTTGCCGGAGAGCGGGCGCATGCCTTCTACGTAGTAGGGATTCGGCAGGAACCGCACATCGAAAACAAGGTCCGAATCCGCCGGGATTCCGTATTTGAATCCAAATGAGAGCACGGTAATCATCAGATTTTTGAATTTCTGATCCTGCACGAAAATCTTATCGAGCTCCGCTTTCAGCTCTCTTGTGAGAAGCTGGCTCGTATCGAGAATGTAGTCCGCATCTTTTTTCAGGAACTCAAGTGCTTTGCGCTCTTTTCTAATTCCCTCATCCACCCGTCCAAGACCTGCCAGCGGGTGCGTTCTTCTCGTCTCTTTGTATCGTTTGACCAGCACGTCATCGGACGCGTCCAGAAACAGGATCTCATAGCAGATTCCGTTGATGCTCATCCACTCCAGAACATTCTGCAGGTCCGGGAGCGCCTGGCCGCTTCGGATATCGATTCCGACTGCCACTTTCTGGATTTCTCCGGAAGTACCGTCGGCGGTAAGCTGTGCAAATTTTTCAACCAGCGGGATCGGAAGGTTATCGACGCAGAAATATTCCGCGTCCTCCAGCATTTTCAACGCTGTACTTTTTCCCGCACCGGACATGCCGGTCACAATTACAAAACGCATGTTTTTTCTCCTTTGGTGGATAACGAAAATCAGAATTCCCCGAGGAACTGGATTTCCGGCTCAAGCTGTACGCCAAACTGTTCTTTTACTTTTGCCTGGATCTGACGGATCAGTTCCATCACATCCGATGCGGTTGCACCACCTGCATTGATCAGAAAGCCGCAGTGTTTTTCCGATACTTTTGCACCGCCGACTGCATAGCCGGAAAGTCCGGCATCCATCACAAGCTTGCCTGCGAAATAGCCTTCCGGCCGCTTGAATGCGCTGCCGGCGCTCGGATACTCGAGCGGCTGTTTCTCTACCCGCTTGTTTTTCAATTCCTGCATACGGGCAAGAATTTCTTCTTTATCTCCCGGAACAAGCATAAGTTCTGCTCCAAGTACGACGTAGCCTCTGTCTTTGATGACGCTGGCACGGTAGCCGAAGCCGAGCTCTTCTTTTTCCAGTTTCCGGATCTCACCTTCTCTTGTGAGTACAGTGACATTCTGTACAATATCCTTCATCTCTCCGCCGTAGGCTCCCGCGTTCATACGGACGCCGCCGCCTAAAGTTCCAGGGATTCCGGAGGCAAACTCCATACCGGAAAGACCGGCTTCTCTTGCCGCCCGGCTGATGGATACGAGCATGCTTCCGGCTTTCGCCCGGATTCTGTTTCCTTCCACTTCGATTCCCTGAAAGTTTTTGTAAACCGAAAGAATCACACCGTGGTAGCCCTCGTCACTTACAACGAGATTACTGCCGTTTCCGGTGACGAACCACGGGATCTCTTTTTCTTCGCAGAGAGCCACGATTTTTCTGATTTCTTCTTCTGTATGAGGAGCGACGAAATAATCTGCCGGACCGCCCACGCGGAAGGTCGTATGATTTTTCATCGGTTCTGCGGTCTGTACCGCATCTTCCCCTGCAATTGCATAAAGTTCTCTGACAATCTCTTCTTTGATCACGATTTTTACCCTTTGCCGCATCTGCGGCCGAACATTTCATTATGAATTACTACGAATTACAGATTATACTTTTTTTAGACGCGAAAGCAGCCGACATCCCTCACTTCTTCGTTCGTTCTGCCAGCCGCTGTTTTTCTTCTTCGTCTGTCCGCCTTTTTTGCAGGCTCACGGGCTATTCTACCACGAACCCTCAAAAAGTGCAACGAACTTTTTCGTTCCGGCTCTTTTTTCTATCAGATCTTCCGGATCAGTATCATTTCCTACATCAGACAGTCTTTTCCATGGATTCTCGACGGGGTGACAAGCACCATCTGATTCATGAGATTTTCTTCCGAAAGAACGGCAACGCGCAGATATTCTCTCGTATGTCCCGTCCAGTAACGGACGCCGTCGATCTCGACTTCTTCTTCCATGAGCACTTCCAGCTCTTTTCCGAAGAAGCCTTCCATATATTCCTGTCTCCGTCTCTCGTCCAGTTCCAGCAGAACATGGCTGCGCTTCGTCTTCTCCTGCTCCGGAATCTGGCCTGCCATCGCTGCGGCGCGGGTGCCTTCTCTTCTCGAATACTTGAAGATGTGAGTCTCGAAGAAATGAATGTCCTCGACAAAGGCGCGCGACTCTTCAAACTCCTCCTCACTCTCCTGCGGGAAACCGACAATCACATCGGTCGTCAGCGCCGGATTTCCATATACCTTACGCAGCAGATCGCATTTGTGTTTGTATTCTTCTGCGGTATATTTCCGGTTCATCCGCTTCAGTGTTCCATTGCTTCCGCTCTGCAGCGAAAGATGGAAATGCGGGCACACCTTCGGCATTGCGGCGATCGCCTCTGCAAACTCTTCGGTGATGATGCCCGGCTCCAGGGATCCGAGACGGATTCTTCTGATGCCGTCCACTGCATCAACAGCGCGGATCAGGTCGAGCAGCGTCTCTTTTTCGCCCTCTGGGAAATCGAGTCCGTAGGAGGAAAGGTGGATACCGGTCAGCACGACTTCCTGGTATCCGGCCTCCACCAGACGTTTTACTTCTTCTACCACATCACTCTGGCGGCGGCTTCTGACTCTGCCGCGCGCGTACGGGATAATACAATAAGTACAGAACTGATTGCATCCATCCTGTACTTTCAGGAATGCGCGGGTGTGCTCCGCCGTTTTGCTGATCGAGAGTGTCTCGTACTCACGGTTGTGTGTCATATCCACGAGGAAGCTCTTACACTCCGCGTCGGATGGTTTTCCACCATCCTCACGTTCTGCCAGAAAGTTTTCCAGAATATCCACAAGATCTTTCTTCTTATTATTTCCGATGATCAGATCAATCGCCGTATCCTCTTCGAGTTTTTCCCCAGCCGCCTGCACATAACAGCCGCAGGCCACGACAACCGCATCGGGATTCATCTTTTTCGCTTTGTGCAGCATCTGCCGCGATTTCCGGTCCGCAATGTTCGTCACGGTACACGTATTGATAATGTAAACATCCGCTCCCGGTGCAAAAGGCACGATCTCGTACCCTCTGTTTTCGAGGAGCTGCTGGATGGCTTCCAGCTCATATGCGTTCACTTTACACCCAAGATTATGCAAAGCTACCGTTTTTTTCATGCCATACTCCTTTCTTCTTCATCTTTATTATTAAAAATCACGAAGATTCCACTTTATCTTTGTATGTTTTCGCATTGACTTTTTCCCCTCCAGACGGTAAGATAAAGCTGTTAAATGAGGGTAATAAATAATGTTAACCAAATAACAGGGAGGATTACAAACATGAAAACAGTACAGATTTCTCTTAATTCTATCGACAAAGTAAAATCTTTCGTCAACGACATTTCCAAATTCGATTTTGATTTCGATCTGGTATCCGGAAGATACGTAATCGACGCAAAATCCATCATGGGAATCTTCAGCCTCGACCTTTCCAAACCGATCGACCTGAACGTCCATGCTGATGGAGATGCTCTTCAGACCGTACTTGATGTTCTTGCTCCGTACATTGTATAATTACGATAGAACATAAGGGCCGCGCACTCGCCGCGGCTCTTTTTTTGTCTTTGTTTATCATCAGGACCGGATCTTGTTTTTCAGAACCCCCAAAACAAGATCCGGCCTTTTTGTTCTTTAAAGCAAGTTTTCCTTAGCAGACCTCGATCGTCTCTGCGGTAGAAACTGCGCGTTCCATCATCTCGTCGATCACATCGTCCAGATGGCGCTCGGAGCATTTGATGACATTCAGGTTCGGTTTTGTCACCGGATGCTTTGCAACGAAGATCGTGCAGCAGTCCTCATACGGCAGAACGGATGTCTCGTACGTACCGATTTTTTCGGAAATATCGACGATCTCCTGTTTGTCGAAACCGATCAGCGGACGGAAGACCGGCATGGTGCAGACTTCGTTGGTAACGGCGAGGGAATGCATCGTCTGACTTGCCACCTGTCCGATACTCTCTCCGGTGATCAGGCCAAGGCATTTGTCCTGACGTGCAAACGCTTCTGCGATCTTCATCATATAACGGCGCATGATGATGGTCAGCTCGTCGTGCGGGCATTTTTCGTAGATTGCAAGCTGGATCTCGGTGAAGTTGACCACATGCAGACGGATCGGGCCGCTGTAGCGTGCAACGAGTTTTGCAAGATCCACAACCTTCTGTTTGGCTCTCTCGCTGGTGTACGGCGGAGCGTGGAAGTAAACGGCATCAATCTTAACACCGCGTTTTGCGATCATGTATCCGGCAACCGGACTGTCGATACCGCCGGAAAGCAGCAGCATGGCCTGTCCGTTTGTGCCAACCGGCATACCGCCAGGGCCTGCGATGCTCTCGCAGTACAGATAAATCTTCTGACGCAGCTCGACGTTCAGATAGATATCCGGCTCGTGAACGTCTACTTTGAGGTTCGGGCAGACATCGAGGATGCGGCCGCCCAGCTCGCAGTTGACTTCCATTGTGTGCATCGGATAGTTTTTGTTCGCACGGCGTGCGCATACCTTAAAGGTTTTCTCCTCGGTCGGGTACAGCTCTTTCACGTAGGAAACCACTGCCTCTGCCAGATCTTCAAAGCCGGTGTCCTCTAAAATGACAACCGGGCAGATCTCGGCGATACCGAAAACTCTTGTCAGCGCATCGACAGCGCCCTCGTAATCAAAGTCTCCTTCGGTGTTGACATAGATTCGTCCCATCTCACGGGTGACCTGGAAATTTCCGTCTACCGGGGCAAGCGCGTGCTCCATCTGTACGCAGAGCGCTTTCTCGAACAGATGACGGTTCTTTCCTTTAATGCCGATCTCGGCATATTTTACCAGAAATGCTTTGTAGATCATCGTTTTTTATTCTCCTTTTTTCTCAGCCAGATCACGGAAGAACAGAGGATATTCCTCAGAAAATTTCTTCAGGATCAGGTCAGATACCTGACGCATCTGCGGATGTGCGGCGTTGGCGCTTCGAAGCCGGATAAAGTGGCGCCACTCTCTTAAGTTCATGGTCATGACGATCTCGGTTTTCAGGGAGTTCGGAAGAATGCTTCTTGCCTCCTCCGGCTTTGCTCCGAGTTCGAGCATCTGGAAGTAATACTGCTCTGCAGCTTCCATTGCTTTCTGCCATACCTCGTATTTTTTACGGTCGTTCTCGTCGTCCAGATCATAGGAAAATCCGGTTGCCAGGTCGATACAGGTGATCTGGTTTCCAAATTTATCTTTCGAATAGTTGCAGTAGCGGGTGCTCTCCTGGCTGTAGCTTGCGATACGGTGGCGGACGATCTCATGGGTCACGCCGCGGTCGCACGTTACTTTTACGGTGATGGAGCCGTGCTCAATGACGGATTCATGGCCGCGTTTGATGATGCCTGCAATAAATTTCTCTGCAGTGCCTTCTCCAATGCGCTCCTCGCTCTTGTAGCAGACTCTTCCGATTTTCTCGATCCGGCGCAGCATATCCTCGTAGGATTCGGTGCTCAGGATTTCAATTTCCGGCTGTATTGTAATCATAATTTTCCTCTTTCTATTATTTCCTGGTAAATCTGCGCAGCATCGGCAGTACCTCGCGCAGCGTATCCAGGGTGTAATCAATCTGTTCCAGTGTCGTAAATTCGCTGAAGCTGAACCGCACGGCAGACTCCATCTCGGCTTTCGATGCGCCGATGGCAGTCAGCGTCGGGCTTCCGGCTCTCTTGTGTGATGAGCAGGCGCTTCCGGCGGAAACGTAGATCTGGCGGTCCTCCAGCGTGTGCAGCAGCACTTCACTACGCACATTTAAGAACGATGCATTGACAATCTGCGGCGCACCCTCTTCTTCCGGCATGCCATGGATGACCACATCGTCCAGCTCCCGCAAGCCTTCGATCAGACGGTGTTTGCAGGCACGCATCTGCGCAGTCTGCTCGTCAAAATGCCTGTAAACGATCTCAGCGGATTTCGCAAGGCCTGCGATGCCCGGCACATTGTCGGTTCCGGAACGCATGCCGTTCTGCTGGCCGCCGCCTAAGATCAGCGGACGGATTTTTACTTTCTCATCAATATATAAAAAGCCGCTTCCCTTCGGTCCGTGGATCTTGTGGCCGCTCACGGAGAGCATGTCGATGCCCATCCGTTTCGGATAAATCCGGTATTTGCCGAACGCCTGGATCGCATCGACATGAAAATACGTTTTCGGATTTTTCGCCTTGATTCTGCGTCCGATCTCCCCGATTGGCTCAACAGAACCGATCTCATTGTTGACATACATAATCGAAACGAGAATCGTCTCCGGCGTGATCGCTTCTTCGAGTTCGTTCACATCCGCAAGGCCTTCTTTATTTACCGGCAGGCGCGTAATACGGAATCCCTGCTCCTCCAGAAATGCCAGCGGTGCCGACACGGCCGAGTGCTCGATCGCGCTTGTGATGATGTGGTTTCCCGTTCTCTTATTTGCCATTGCTGTTCCGACGAGCGCCCAGTTGTCGGACTCTGTGCCACCGGAGGTAAAGAAAATTTCTTTTTCTTTGACTTTCAGAATCTTTGCCAGCGTTTCCTGGGCGGTTCTGATATATTGTTCTGCTTCTACCCCTTTTTGATGCATCGCAGACGGATTTCCATAATGATTTACCATCAGATCACAGACGAGATCTGCGGTTTCCTGATAAACACAGGTGGTTGCGGAATTGTCCAGATATGCTTCCATTATCTTGTTCGTTCCCTTCCTTCTAAAAGATACACCAGAATGGAAAGCACGGTCATTCCGGCCGTTTCCGTGCGCAGAATGCGCTTTCCGAGCGTAATCGGCTCTACCTTTTCCTTCATGGCCATTTCCACTTCCGCTTCGTCGATGCCGCCCTCCGGTCCGATCAGGATCGCAATAGATTCACCCGGTTCAATGGATTCCAGAATTCTTCTCGTTCCTTCCATCCCCTCTGCGTTCTCATACGGCATCAGGCGGACGTCTGATTCTGCCATCATTGCAAGCGCCTGCTGAAATGTAACAGGCATGTGTACCGTCGGAATCTGCATCCGTTTGGACTGCTTTGCAGCACCAAGCGCGATCGTCTGCCAACGCTCTGCTTTCTTTTCCGCCTTTTTCCGGTCCAGCTTCACAACGCAGCGTTTCATCTCCACCGGAACAATTTCCGTCGCACCAAGTTCCACTGCTTTTTGGATGATCAGTTCCATTTTGTCACCTTTTGGCAGACCCTGAAACAGTACAATTCCGGACGGGAGTTCTCTGTCTGCTGCTGTGACTTCTTCTACTGCGGCAAGAACCTCACCTTCCGGGAAATCCGAAACGGCACAATGATATTCCTTTTCGCCTCCGGTACTGACCAGTATTTTTTCGCCCGGCCGCATGCGGAGCACATTTTTGATGTGATTAACGTCACTGCCCGTGATGTGGACAGTGCCGTCATAAATCTGACTTTCTTCTACAAAAAAACGGTACATGAATCTGTTCTCTTTCTCTTCTGGTGTTTCGCTTTTCTTAATTTACATCGGTTTTCTTGCTGTAACAGAAACCCATTCGCCCTGATGTGTAACTTCAACCACTTCAAGTCCCGCTGCAACGACTGCCTCTTTGACAACTTCCTCTTTCACATCGAGAATGCCGGATGTGATATAAACAGCGCCCGGCTTCATCTGGTGTACGATTACCGGCGTCAGCGGAACGAGAACATCTGCAAGAATATTGGCGGTAACGATATCGTATTTCTCGTATCCGACTCTGTCCTGTACTTCTTTGTCATCAATGATATTTCCGATCATCATATCAAAAGCTTCTACCGGAATTCCATTGACTTCTTTGTTTTCCTCAACCGCAGGAACCGCACACGGATCGAGGTCTGTTCCGACCGCATGACGCGCACCAAGCTTCAGTGCAATAATCGAAAGAATACCGCTTCCGGTTCCGACATCAAGCAGCTCGGTATCCTTTGTCACATATTTCTTTAACTGACGGATGCAAAGCTGTGTTGTCTCATGCATACCCGTTCCAAAGGCTGTGCCCGGATCGATATGGATGATCATTTTATCCCGGTCTTCCGGCTTTACTTCCTCCCAGGACGGGATGATCAGAATGTCGTCCACATAGAACTGTTTGAAATACTGTTTCCAGTTGTTGATCCAGTCCTTGTCCTCTGTCTCAGACTCTGTGATGGTGCACTCTCCAAGGTCCAGGAACTCCTGCATTTCTGCAAGTGCCGCACGGACATCTGCAAGAACCTTCTCCTTGTCCTCATCCACATCGAGGTAAAAATTCAGGTAGGCAATGCCGTCGTCATCCGGAATATCCGGCATGATATCCACGAACATCTGCTGTTTGTCGCTCTCGGTCAAAGGCTGTTTGTCCTGAATTTCCACGCCTTCGATTCCCACATCGGCCAGAGTGGAGATCACAATGTCTTCCACTTCCGATCTTGTTTTTAATGTAAATTTATTCCATTTCATTGTTTAAACTCCTTTTTGCGCTTCTCTTTTCCATACGTGCAAAGAAAGCCACATTTATCATACACGATATCGTTCCTGTTGTAAATGTTATTTTCGGCTTTTACGGCCCGTCTCAATCCGAAATCTTTGTCAGAAAGCCATCTTTTTTCGCCTTCTGATAACGCCATATCAGCCCGAGTGTGGATAAAATGCGAACCCCAAGATCTATCAGGTTGAACCGGTACAGTGCCGTAAGGTCTGCCCCAAGTGCCGTATACAGACGGACACCGAGCAGCGGCAGAACACTGTTGGTCAGCGTCGTCATCATCGTAAAGAGGCTGATCAAAAGCGAACGGTTCTTTTCCGGTGCGGCATTTAAAAGAATCTGTACCGTGCAGAGTGCAACGGCACACTGTGGAGCGTTCAGAACCGTCATCAGAACAATAAAAGTAACCCCGCGGTACGCCAACGGTAAATGTGGAACCAAAATCATAATAACCGGGCAGAAGCAAAGACCGATCCCGGCGAAAATCAGTGCAAAATCCGGCGATTTTTTCCGGACAACCTTCGCGATCATTCCAACTGCCGCAAGCTGACCGATATTGAAAACACCGTTGCAGATGGAAAGTGTCATCTCCGACATTTTGCAATATTTGACCTGTCCTAAATACCACATGCTCCAGTCAAGCTGCCAGGTGATATAGAAAAAGACCACCGGCACGAAAAACCAGCGCAATGCTTTATTTTTCCCCACGCTTGTGATCGCCTCCAGCAGATCAGAAACAGAAAAACGTGAGGATGCCTTCCCCGCTTCTGCCGGAGCTTTGCCCTCCTCCTGCTGTTTCACCGGGATTTTTTTGATTGCAGCGGCCTGCAGCAGAACGCAGACAGCACACAGATAAAAGAAGCTTCGGAGTACCAGAAGTTTTCCATCGGCCGTGTGGCATCTTCCCATCAGAATCCCGCAGATCACCGGTGCAAGAATGCCAATCACAAACATGAACTGATTCCGAAAGGCATAGACATCGTTTCGCTGCCGCAGTGAAACCGCAGCACCGAACATTGCCTGCCACTGCGCATTGTAAATAGCAAGTGCCCCCGCAGTAAATGCCAGTGATACAAAAAACAGCTCCATACATCTCTCGCCGAGTGCCGGTACACTTCCAAGAAATGCATAGCCGGCACACATCACAAGAAGCGTAAGCATCGGTATCGTCTTTGTCGACTTCAGACGATCCGCCAGAATTCCAAGCGGCAGCAGTGCCGCACACGCTACAATGTTCGGCACCATCTGGATAATACCGATCTGACTGTCGGTTGCACCCATGTTTGTTGCATACAGATTCAGGCCGAAACTGTTAATCGATGTGATATATTGCAGAAATACACCCTCGACGGCAAACAGCAGCATGATCTGCGCAGATGGCGGCATCTTCTTTGCCCGGTAAAACAGACTCTTTTTCATTGCTTCATCCCCCATGCCTTCTTTTGTTATCTTCACGCTCCTGCCCCCTGCCGGATACGTAAAGATTCTGCTCTCATAATGGCAATTTCATGTTCAAATGTCAACAGAAATACCCGGATCCAATGTGAGAATTTTAACGGCATTTTCTGTCAATATTCACAAAAGAAAAAAGGGCATTCTCCCTGTTGAATGCATGGGTTTGGCATAAGAAAAAGGAGCCCCCGTTTTACCGGGAACTCCGCATATTGGAAATGTTTATAGCAATCTCAGAAACTATAGCAAGACCAGAAAATAACGCAAAAAAGGCAGTGCTGCAGGGCGCGAATTACAAGGAACGGATTTGAAGGCGTACCGGGGTACGACGAAAATCCGTGACGCAGTAATTCACGTTCTGCAGTGCTGAATTTTTTGCGTTATTTTCTGGTCTTGCTATAAATTCATCTCCCACCGCAGAACGTGTCTTCTTGCCGGAAGAGGATAAAAAAATTCAGAACTGCTTTTTTGCATTATTTTCGGGGTTTGCTATCAGAATTCGATCTCGCGCAGATATCTGTGCAGCGCATCCTGCCAGGTCGGCAGTTTTTCGAATCCGTTCTCGGTCAGTTTCTCTTTGCTCATGCGGCTGTTGGACGGACGTTTTGCTTTTGCCGGGTACTGGTCAGAGCTTACCGGTGATACACTTACTTTTCCGTAAGCCGGATCGATCTCAGCGGCCTGTTTGAAAATCTCGCAGGCGAACTCATACCAGGAGCAGAGTCCCTCGTTTGTTGCATGGTAGCGGCCGTAGTTCTCTTTCTCTGCCATGTCAACAAGCAGGCGGGACAGGTCGTAGGTGTAGGTCGGGCTTCCTACCTGATCATCTACAACAGTCAGATGATCGTGTGTCTTTCCAAGGTTCAGCATGGTCTTGATGAAGTTCTTTCCGTTCACGCCGAATACCCATGCGATGCGGACGATGTAGAATTTTTTCACCCATTTCTCTACCGCGAGCTCTCCCTCGTATTTCGTCTGGCCGTATACGTTCAGCGGATGACGCTCATCATCCGGCTCCCACGGGCGGGTACCCTGGCCGTCGAATACGTAGTCGGTGGAGATGTAGATCATTTTGCAGTCAAGGTCATGGCAGACTTTTGCGATGTTCTCGGTTCCGACTGCATTGACCTGATGTACTTTTTCTTTTTTGTCATCATCCTCAGCAAGGTCTACAGCGGTCCATGCTGCACAGTGGATTACGACATCCGGGTTTGCTTCGGTAATGACTTTTCTTACGCTTTCTGCATCGGTGATATCCATTTCTTCAATATCAACGCCGATTCCTTCATGACCGCGTTTTGCAAGTTCATTCATGACGTCATGGCCGAGCTGGCCTTTTACACCTGTTACAAATACTCTCATAATGGTTCTCCTTTTTTCTGATTTTGTTATCGTTATGTTTTGTCTGTCTCTTGTTTTTCAGTCTGATTTTCTGTTTGTACCATGAGTATAAAGGATGACGTTATGTCATGGTCAAGCACTTTTTTTCAAAAACTGCCCCGGATTTTTCTTCCGGGGCAGTTTTCTTCAACGCTGTTCGCTTTTATTTGTCGATATATTTTCCGTTCATCACGTCCATCAGGTACTGGCCGTACTGGTTTTTCTTCAGCGGCTCGATGTCGGTCAGAAGCTGGTCTTTGCCGATCCAGCCGTTCAGGTAACCGATCTCCTCGAGGCACGCAATCTTGCGGTGCTGATGGGTCTCGATGGTTTTTACGAAGTTGGTTGCCTCTACCAGACTCTCATGTGTACCGGTATCCAGCCAGGTGAAGCCCTGTCCGAGAAGCTCAACGTTCAGGCTGCCGTCTTCCAGATAGATCCGGTTCAGGTCGGTGATCTCAAGTTCTCCGCGCGGTGACGGTTTCAGGTTCTTTGCATACTCTACGACTTTGTTGTCATAGAAGTACAGACCTGTAACACAATAGTTTGATTTCGGTTTCTCCGGTTTCTCTTCGATGGAGATGGCTTTTCCCTCGGAGTCAAATTCTACGATCCCGAAACGCTCCGGATCATCTACATAATAGCCGAATACGGTTGCGCCTTTTCCGGTCTCAGCGTTTTCTACTGCTGCTTTCAGGCGTTTGTTCAGACCGTGTCCGAAGAAGATGTTGTCGCCGAGCACCATGGCAACGGAATCATCCCCGATGAACTCCTCGCCGATGATGAAGGCCTGTGCCAGTCCGTCCGGGCTTGGCTGTACCTTGTAGGAAAGCTGTACACCGAACTGATGGCCGTCACCGAGCAGTGCCTCGAAACGCGGGGTGTCCTGCGGGGTGGAGATGATCAGGATGTCGCGGATGCCTGCATTCATAAGAACAGACAGCGGATAATAGATCATCGGCTTGTCATAGATCGGGAGAAGCTGTTTCGATGTTACCATAGTTAACGGATAAAGACGTGTGCCGGAACCTCCGGCAAGTACGATACCTTTCATAATTCGTTACTCCTTTTTCGTATATGATACCTCTAGTATAACCTCATTCCCGGAAACGCGTCAACCCGTATCGTAACGTAACCGTTACTGTTCACCCAGCAGTGAAACACTTGCTGTTTCGCTGCGTAAGAACATGTTTCAGGTGTGAGCAACCCTCCTTTTGCGAAGCAAAACTTTAAATGAGGGTTGCGAATGTTACAGTTCGCTGGGCACCAGTGAACTGTAACACGTAACGGTGTGTGATAACTTTGTGACGTTTCTGTTATCAGCAGCTGTATTTCGTCAGTTTCTGGCGGGAATAGATCGAGCTGTTGCGGTTGAATACGTAGGCCGCGGTGCAGACAGTAAAGAAATATGGCAGATAATCGTAGCCAAAAATCTCGCCGCCAATGAAAATAGCCGCCAGTAAGGTGTTGGTTCCGCCGCCAAAAACCGCCGCATAGCCAAGCGCCGCGGAAAGCTCCACCGGAATACCGAACAGATTGCCAAGGACTGCTCCCAGGGTTGCTCCGATGGTAAACAGCGGTGTTACCTCGCCGCCCTGAAACCCGGCGGACAGCGTCAGAATTGTCAGGATAAATTTCAGCGCCCAGTCATATGCATATACCTTTTCCCCATGAAATACCGCTTCCACCAGATTCGTTCCAAAGCCGCAATACCGTCCGCGGTACAGAAGCAGGAACAGAATGCTAAGGATAACACCGATGGAGAAAACACGCACCAGCGGATTTTTGATTTTTTCGCCGAGATATTTTTTCGTGTGCTTTAAGCACCAGGCGAAGAGGCCGCCTGTGATTCCAAAAATAATACCAAGTGTAATCAGACGCACCAGCAGGAACGGTGTCAGGCTTTCGCTGATGTGGACAGCCAGATTTTCTTTGCGGATTCCAAGCAGGGAAGCTACAGCGCTCGCAGAGAAAGATGCGGTAAACGCCGGAAGCAGTGCCTCGTACCGCATTTCACCCGCAGCGAGCACCTCTACCGCAAAGATCACAGCTGCAATCGGCGTTCCGAACATGCCCGCAAAGCCGGCGGCCATACCGGTTACCAGAAAGATACCGGGCGCGTTTTTAAACGGTAATTTTTTGCCGGCAAAATAGGAAAACACAGCACCGATCTGAACGGCAACGCCCTCGCGGCCGGCACTTCCACCGAACAGATGCGTCAACGCCGTTGAGAGCATTGCCAGCGGAATCATGCGAAGCGGAAGCTCTGTCTCCTCTTCATACGCTACATCAAAAATCAGACTCATGCCTCCTTTTCCCCTGCCACCGAATTTCTGATTGACTGCCACGATCACAAGACCTGCCATAGCGAGAAACGGCAGACACCAGAAAAGATGTGCCACGCGAACAGCCGTGACTTTCAAAAGCAGACGGCAGAACAGCGCCTCAATCAGACCGACTGCCGCACCGAGCGGAACGCCGGTCACACCGAGCAGCAGCAGGGCGCCGTAGGTGCGAAGGGATTTCTTCAGTTCTTCTTTCATTCTCTTTCTCTCCTTTTCGAATTCTGCTGTTATCATATCACGAAGCGGACAGATTGTGAACTATGGATACCTTTTCCTCCATACTCTTTGCCAGTGCATCGGCAAATTTTTCCTGCATCCGGATTACTTCTTTCATCTCCTGCTCCGTAAACTGCGCCGCAGCTTCCTCCTCGGACTGAAACAGCGGAAGAACCAGCTCTCTCGCATACTGTTTTCCCGTTTCAGTCAGACTGATGATTTTTTCCCGCCGGTTTGCCGGATTGACTTCCATTTCGATATATCCTGTTTTCGTTTTTAGTCCGTTTTCGTACTTTTTGTTTTAGTGTTTTTTTCTTCCTTTGTCAAGATTTCCAAAAGCCTCTTTTTTCCGTATATTTTCCGGCATTTTTCAAATACTAGCAACTGTCCAGACACTGTTAGGGAAAGGAGATTTTGAAGATGAGAAAAATCAGAAGAGTGTGTATGACGCTGGCATTGGCGGTATTACTGGCCGGGATGACGGCCTGTGGAAACAACACCACGAACGACACCGGAAATGGCAATACCAACACGGAGAGCGACATGGGACAGACGGATAACAGAAACGATGTCAATACGACAGAGATGCCGTCAAACGACAATGTAAATGATGTGACGGAGGGCACCGATGGGAATGCCAACGGTACGAACGGTACAAATACCGGGGATAGAAATACCCTTGGAGATGATGTCGGCGACGCCGCTGAAGATGTGACCCGTGGTGTCGGTGAGGGCGTTGAGGATGTCGGCCGCGCGGTGGACGATGTGGTAAGCGGCGGCGACAATGAGACGCAGAATCCGCAGGAAAACGGAGCAACTACACAGAATGGAGCGGGGATGGCACAGTAAATATGCACTTCTGCTGCTCCCGTATCTAAAAAACTTCCCTTGGCGAACGATATATGCAGGTTCGCCGGGAAGTTTTTTTACTGCCAGGCACATCAGCACCTGGTTTGATCCGTCACTTTTGATTTTTTCTTTTACAGACCGCATCTGAATTTTCTGCCCTTCGCGCCAAGAATGCTGGCCATCTGATCGCCCCACGCTGCACGCTCTGCATAAATATCAACCCGTTCCAGATCTCCGCTCCGGTCCACAAAGGCAGGGAACAGAAATCCACAGATAGGATTTCCCGGCTCGTATTCTCCAACCAACGGGCAGACAGCGCAGATCAGATAGGGGAACATCTCCTCGGATTCCCCCAGGCGCTCTTTATCGGAAGCCTTTGCAGGAATATCATACCGGTCATAAAACATGTAAATGGCATAAGCCCCGTGAATCTGCAATCCTTCGATCAGGATATCATAGAACGTTTCCAACAGCGCATCGTTCTTCAGTCCGCATTCCCGCAGCGCCATCAGCATCTGCCAGATACTGCCCGGCCCCTGGGATGTTTCCGGAAAACGGTATTCCCGCAGCTTCTCATTCGATTCCGCAAACGGAATTTTCTTGGCAATCGCCAGATTCCTGGCCTTTTCCGAACCGGACAGTTTCAGAAAATGAATGTTGAAACTGCCGTCATACTCCCCATCCGAATCCGTATAGCAACCCGCCATCCGCACAAACGAAGTCCGCGCCGGCGTCATCCTCCTCGTCAGCTCCAGCATGTCTTCCCGATTAATCATACATTCCCTCCGACAGTAAATATATTCGAAACTCTCTGCCTTTGATCTTATCATAACATGCTTTTTCTGTCAGCAGGTTTTTAAATTGCGTTCTTTCTCTCCATCTGATAAAATCGAAACAGTATCTCGCATTTTATAATTTTGATATAGAGAGATGTTGGGACAAAACACCTTTTGACTCAATATCACAGAAAGGACGACACATGAAATTAGCAGTAATCAGTGATCTTCACGGGAATTATTATGCGCTCGCAAAGGTGCTGGCATTTCTTCGCAGTCAGGAGATCGACGGTATCATCGGGCTGGGAGATTTTGTAACAGACGGGCCTTTTCCGCAACGGATGATGAGAGTGCTTCGCGAAATGCAGGAGGAGTTTCCCTGCTATCTGGTGCGGGGAAACAGGGAAGAATATCTGCTGGAAAATCTCCGGCATCCGCAGAACTGGAAGGCAGGTTCCTCGACAAGCGGACTTTTGGATTATACGTTTCGGAATCTTACCGGACAGGATCTGGAATTTTTCGAACAGCTGCCGACAGACGGAGTTCTGATCGGAAAAATGCATGAGTCAGGCCGGCTGATTCCTGTTTTTGTTCCGCAGGAAGAAATCATACCGGATACCTGCCGCGAATCTCTCTTCCCGGCACTTCGTCTCTGTCACGGCGCGCCCGGAGAACTCCGTGGGAATTTCGGTCTGCATCCGGAGCTTTTGCTGTCCCATCTGGAAAATCTCGATGCCGCAATCCTGCTCGGCGGGCACAGCCACAAGCAGGAGCAAAGAGAATATGCCGGAAAAACATACCTGAATCCCGGTTCCCTTGGGCTTGCGCTTGATGGAGTCGGCGGCCATGCCCATTTCGCGATTCTGACGCTGGAAAACAGCACATGGCAGATCGAATGTTTTCAGATTCCCTACGATCTCGAAGGCTACCTCGCCGAATTCGACCGCGCCGGGCTGGAAACGCATGGCAGTGTCCTTGCCCGTTCCTTAAAACGGACATTGACCTGCGGCGTGAATTATTTTTATCTCACCGTAAAACGAGTGCGTGAACTCGCCGATGCACTGGCACTGACCGATCTGGACGAAGAGGTCTGGAAAAAGGCGGAACAGGAACTGAAATAACCGTCCATTCAAAAGACGGCAGGCTGTGTACTCACACACAGCCTGCCGTCTGTTTCTATTCCCTAACTTCTATTTTTCTTTTCGAAACACAACCGTCTCAAATCTTCTGACCACTCCATCATACTCTCCCGTCATCGGCTGGTATGTTTCCGTATCCATCGGAAATGCAGCCGGTTCAGCTCCGTAGTTCTGTACAAACAGATACTTGTATTTCTCATCCTCCCTTGTTGCAACATCGAGCCCTTCCGGGATTTCGGCTGCCGCGCGTTCCAGGCCTTTTTCTTCTGCCAATTTCCGGCAGAAGTCATCGTAAAATGCCTGTTCAAAATCTGCGCAGACATAATACGCCTCGCCCTCTCCAAATACATTTTTCGTCAGTGCCGGATATCCCGCATAGAAATCGTCACGGTATGCCAGCAGCGTTTCGGCACCGTTCGTTTTTACCAGGTCGCAGAAATTTCGGATTTCATATGTCTTTCCTTCTCCCACACCCGCATTCACATCCTGATCATACAATGCGTCCAGCTCGGTGCTCCGCAGGCCGAATACATCCATCAGTCCGTGCGGGGTTCCGCCGAGGAAACAGAGGTCGTTTTCATCCACAACTCCCGACCAGTATGTCATCACAAAGGTGCCGCCGTCTGCCACGAAATTCCGGATTTTTTCCTCAATTCCGGCCCGAAACAGATACAGCATCGGTGCAAAGACAATCCGGTAGCCGGAAAGACTCTCCTCCATATCAAGGAAATCCACATTCACACCCAGTTTCCGAAGACCGCCATATACTTTCTTCACGGTATTCATGTAATGCAGTCCCATATTCCGTGGTCCCTGCGCATCCTCCATGGCCCAGCGGCTTTCGCAGTCATGCAAAATTGCAGCCTGTGCCTTCGTCGTGCTTCCCGCAATCTGCGCCAGATCCAAAAGCGCCTCGCCCGTCTCTGTCACCTCACGGAACACGCGCGTATCCTTTCCGCCGTAGTGGTCAATGACCGCCCCGTGGAACTTCTCGCTCGCACCGCGGCTCTGGCGGATCTGGAAATACTGGACACTGTCGGAACCATGCGCCACTGCCTGCAGCGATGCCGCCTTTAAAAGCCCAGGCCGTTTCAGCTTGCTGACACTCTGCCAGTTCGTGCTTGTCGGGCAGGACTCCATCAGAAGGAACGGTTTTTTCATCAAACTCCGCATAAAATCGTGCTGCAGTGCCGCATCAAGCGCAGTCACCTCTTCTGCTTCCTTGTGCCAGGTCGGATAATTATCCCATGACACCACATCAATCAGATCCTTGAACTTATGATAATTCAGTCCCTGGAAATCATACATCATGTTGATTGTCACCGGAAGTTCGGAACCGCCCGCGCGGATCGCTGCTTTTTCCCAGGCAACAAAGTCTGCTGTCTGATCTGTCACAAACCGTTTCCAGTCAAGATTCAGTCCGTGAAGCCCCATCTCACCCTTTGGGGACGGACTCTCAATCTGCTCAAAATTCTGATACGAATGGCTCCAGAACGTTGTATTCCACGACATATTCAATGCATCAATCGTCTCATATTTTTTCTTCAGCCACCCCTGAAATGCCTTCTGGCAGAGCGGGCAATGGCATTCTCCACTCAGTTCATTCGAAATGTGCCACATTTTTACCGCCGGGTGCTTTCCAAACTTCTCGCTCAGCAGGCGATCAATTTTCCCCACCTTTTCCCGGTAAACCGGCGAAGTATAACAGTGATTATGGCGTCCGCCGAACAGATTTTTCGTGCGGTCCGCGTTTACGCGCAGTACCTCCGGGTATTTGTCTGCAAGCCACTTCGGGCGTGCTGCAGACGGTGTCGAGAGAATTACTGAAATCTCATTCTTATACAGCTGATCCATGATCTTTTCCAGCCATTCCAGGTGGTATACACCCTCCTCCGGCTCGAGCACAGACCAGGAAAAGACACCAAGCGTCACCTCGTTGATATGCGCCTCCTTCATATATTCGATATCCTGCTCCAGAATTTCCGGCATCGCAAGCCACTGCTCCGGGTTATAATCCCCTCCATAGATAAATCCACTCTGGTTCATGTTCGTTTTCCTTTCTCTGTTCATCGAAATATCGTCTCTACGTGCAGCTTCTCAATTTTGCAGGCACATCCATCCGCTGCATCCGGCTGCTTTTCCAGAAAAATCGGATCACCCGGATGCAGAGGATAGACAACGAGTTTCAGTTTCTCCGGAAACTCAAAATAGCCAAGGCTTAACAGGGCCTCCTGACCGGTATAGAAATAATCGTTGATTTTCTCTTCCCCATCAAACACTTCCATACGGTTTCCGTACCAGGTCAGAAAAGCAAACGCATCGTGATAATTTTTTTCGCCCGGATAAGCAAGCTTCAGTTCGTATACTGCTTTCTCTTTATCCTGCTCTTTGCAGACAAGCTCTGCCTCCGGCTCCTGTGCTTTGTAAATACGCTCATACAGCGTAAAGTTTCCTCTTTTTCCACACTCTTTGAAATCCACAATGCCTTTTTCCACTGCCGGATACACAGCGATCATGGTTTTTCCACTGCCTGTCACAACAAGCTCACCGTTTTCTTCCCAGACATAATTTTCGGAAAGAACGAGATAATCCTGATCCAGATGCACCTTCCATGCATTCAGCGCCTCCTGCCGGGAAATCAGGCAGAGTTCTGCGCGCGCATCGCCCTCCCACTGAATCTGCGGGTCGAGATCACCGTAAAATACGAACGCATCTCCCTTTTTCGTATGTAAAACGCAGAGCGGTGTGGCAAGTGCCGTGTGAAGAACCGCATCGTTTAGTTTCATATTGTACGGAAAAAATCCATACATTCCCTCTTTCAGGTCAAATGCCGGAAATCCCACGCTCGCTTTTCCATCCAGGAGTCCCTCCAGTTTCACCTGTGGATGATCATCCATCTTCCATCTTCTCTGGTAATTGTTAAAAAAGACGTATCCATGGTCCGCATCGTGACGGCACGCTGTCCGAACCGTGTGCATATCTCCCGGCAGAATCCTTATCGTTGGAATTTCAGACCGAAGTGAGGCCATATCCTCGCCAAAATCATTCAAAAACAGCGCCAGCAGCTTGATCTCCCGATAGCTGTCCGAGATTGTTCCGTACTGCCGGATCGGCGCGTTGAAATCGTAATTGATCTCCGGCAGGTCGTTCAGATATCCTGTCGCGCGGCTCTCCTGCAGGGTGGACAGTTTTCCCTTCGGATTGCTGCCGCCGTGGTACATATAGTAGCCGAGCAGCCCTGCTCCACTTCCCATTTTTACGGTAGACATCGCTCCGACATCGCATCCCTTCGCCACCGGTCTTCTGTGCATGGTAACCTGAAGCCCGCCTCCAAGTTCTGCCGTCAAAAACGGAAAATCCTCCTCGTTGTAACTGTTTGCATTTTCCACATGATGATCACACGCAATCAGTGCATCGTTCCTTGTGTGGCTGAACACAAAGTTTGCGTTCGGCTCAATCTCGCACGTTCTCTGATCCCATGGTGCTTCACAGTAGCCGCCCATGACCGGAAGCAGATCGCCGATGCAGGCTCCGCCCCAACCGGTCGCCGTGTACAGCGGCACATCAAAGCCAATTTCCTTTGCCATTGCTGTCAATGTGCGGATATGCGCCTCGCCCTCCGGTCCCTGCAGACCGCCGACGTGGCCGTACTCATTCTCGATCTGAATACCGATCACCGGACCGCCGTCCTTTTCCATGCATCCATCGACCTGCGCATAAACCTTTTTCCAGAACCGTCTGACATAGCCAAGATATTCCTCGTTGTTACAGCGGATCGCCATGCCCTCTTTCTCTCTCTCGATGATCCAGTCCGGGAATCCGCCGTTCCGCACTTCCCCGTGCACAAACGGTCCGATACGCAAGAATACCGACAGTCCGACTTTCCGGCACAGTCTTACAAACGTTCCGATATCCCGGCATCCTTCAAAATCAAACACATTTTCCTCTTCCTCGTGGTGAATCCAGATCACATAGGCCGAGACGACAGAAACTCCGCCCGCCTTTATTTTGCGCAGTGATTCCTCCCACCACTCTTTGCGGTACCGACTGTAATGCATTTCGCCCATCACCGGAAACCACGGTTTTCCATTTTTAATCAGATAATCCCTGCAATAGCTGTACTCTGCTCTCATCGTCTTATTGTCCCTCTCTTTTTACTGTCTGCAGACAGAAATTCCGCATCATGCCGTACATCGGCGGCGATGAAATTCGGATTCCGGCAGTGACTTCCTGCGGTTTTCTGATTTCGCATGTCACTTTGTAGCCGGTCCATGCATGTTCTGTCGGATGAATCACAGTCTCTTCTTTTCCCTCTTCCGTATTGAGGAACAGCCGCACATCCACATTTGTTGTATCGGTTCCCTGAAAGGCAACAGATAATGTATACGTTCCTGCCTCCTGTACCTTTACCGTCTGGCAGATCGAAAACGTAAAGTTTTTCGGTGCTTCTACGCGTACCGCATTCACCGGCGGAGCTGGGAACGGATCGACAAACTCCGGAAACAGCTGTACTGCAACGGCATCCTCGGATTTTTCTACGTTCCAGCGCGCCAGGCCGTCTTCCCAGCCGACATCGAGCAACAGATTCTCCGCCTCCGGCAGCTCTTCCACCACGCAGATCTTCGCATGTGCAGCAAACGGAACACCTTCCACATTTCCTGTCACATCATATTCGCCTGTCACGCGTGTGTCCGGCACTTCGTTCCAGTTTACCCGCCGCTGCTCCACCATTCCGTCATACAGCAAAACCGGGAGCATCTCCGGCAGACCGCATGCTTCGTCTTTTACTACGGTCATTGGCTCCGGCTCGTAAATCTTGGCCGGTTTTTCCGGACAGGCATCATTCCGTGTAAACAGGAAAGAACGAATGCCCTCCATGATGGTTCCCTTCTCCTCCAGCAGACCCATATTTTCCGACCAGCCGCCCTCACCGTCTTTCGGAACACAGATCGGTTCCCAGTAATAGATACCCTGCCCCATTTCATCCGGCAGCGAAGCAACGATATTGGCAACCAGATCCAGCACCTGCTTCTGTCCGGCAGGCGTCGCCGGAAATCCTGCGATTTTTTCCTGCTGTTCATCGATAAACCCATGCGCACTCTTTCTCCATGCATGCGCCGTCTCAACGACCATAATCGGCTTTTTGTAATCCTGGATCAGCTTCGTCATTGTCTCTTTCAGATCCGTGAAAGTGCCGTGCCAGAATGGATAATAGGAAAGTCCGATCAGGTCAAAATCCTCGAGTCCTGCCTCAAAGGAACAGTCAAACCACTCTTTCAGATAGAAATACCGTCCGCCCTGGTCGAGATGGATCATAACCTGCATCTCATCTTTTCCGGCTGCAGCCCGCGCACCGCGGATTCCGGCATTTACAAGCTGTACCATTTTTGTATAATCCGGCAGCTCTCCGTCCGGAAACAGAAGGCCGCTTCGGATCTCATTTCCGATCTGAACAATATCCGGCAGAACGTCCTCCTCTTTTAATGCCGTCAGCGTATCTCTTGTATAAGAAAAAACAGCCTCTTTTAATTCTTTAAAGCTTAAGTTTTCCCAATCTTTCGGCTTTCTCTGCTGACCGGGATCCGCCCAGAAATCAGAATAATGGAAATCCAGCATAAAGCTCATGCCATGTGCCCGGATCCGTTTTGCCATCGCCAGTGTATGCGCATAGCTGCAGTATCCGCCGGACTCCCTGACATGCTCCGGCGCATTCCAAATACGGAGCCGTACGGAATTTACCCCGTATTTCTGAACGAGATCCAGCGGATCCATAACAGTTCCGTCAAAGTCCTTCACCTGTACTCCGGCATCTTCCAGCTCCGGTATAAAAGATAGATCCATTCCCTTCTGAAATTCCATTGTTCTGTCCTCCCTGCTACGTTAGTTTGTCGATTTTCGGAATAAAATGTCGTAATCCAGCATCGTCTTCTTCTCATAATTTTCCCCTCGGAGCCGCTGGATCAGCTGACGCACGGCTGTGCCTCCCATCTGGGATGCTGCCACACTGACTGCTGTAACTGCAGGGGAATAGCAGTCCAGATTGGTGCTGTTGTAGAGCGAAGCAATCGCGACGTCCTTGGGAATTCGATAGCCTTCCGCCTGGAGCCGGGACATCACCATCGTACAAATCTCGTCGTCGCCACAGATGATGCATTCCACTTTTTTGGATATAATATTTTCAATGATCGCATCCAGAAACTCCATACGGATCGAACCATTGTAGAAAAGCTGATCCTTCTCGGAAATTCCATTTTTAATCAGCGCCCGGCAGAAACCTTCGTGACGCTTGCGGTCTACGTTATAGCTCATATCCTTGACAAGAAACGCAAATCTGCGGAATCCCTTTCCGATCAGCAGCGTTGTCATTTTCTCTGCCGCACCCTCATTGTCGGTATCCACCTGGATAATGTTGTCATACCGGCATGTTCCCGTCAGTGCTGTCGGGAAATTTGCCTGACTTAAATACTGCAGCGCACGGTCATCCTCAAGCGCACGTGTCAGGAGCATACCATCCACCCGGTTCGACTCCACCAGCGACTGCAGCTCTGAAATATCATGCGCGTTGCTCGTCGTAATCAGCACATTGTACCCGAGCATCGATGCCGATTCGCAGACGCCGAGCAGACAGTTCTGGAAATAAACACCGCTTCCATAATAAACGTCTGAAGGCAGTACCACGCCGATGTTGTGCGTCACCGTTCGGGTCCGCGCCATCTCCTCCCGCTCTTCTCCCCGTTTTGCCACCTCGAGAATCCGGTTTCTGGTCTTCTCTCCGATTCTGCCCTTACCGGACAGTGCACGGGAAACGGTACTTTTTGATACCCCTATCTCTTTTGCAATTTCCTCCAGTGTCATAAAAATACCCTGTCACTTTCTGTTAAATTTGAAAAATTCCTATATTTTTATATTTAATACGAATGCTGTTAGAAATCAAGTCATCCCTCAAAGCTTTTTGAACCATCACTTGATCTCTAAAAGAAGGAACGGCCGCGCCGGAGCTTCTGGCAGACCAGCGCGTCCATTCCCTGTTTTATTTTACTGTTTTATTTTTCTTCTTTCTCCGCTACATACTCTGCTGCCTGACGGTTCATCTCATCCAGAATATCCTGGATTCCGGCGCTGTCCATAGCTGCGTTCATGGCATCGATGGAAGCGTCCACATCGTCAACGAGACCGTTGATCAGCGGGTTATAATAATTGTCGATGGCTGCCTCTACTGCTGCAAACTGTGTACTTACATTGCTGGAATCAAAGTTAAATCCGTCGTAAACATGATCTTCTTTGATGTTGTTGTTGAAGGCATCTTTGATGCTTTCATACTTGTCGTCCAGAGCCGTTCTGTTCTCAAGATATTCCTCTCTCTGGATGGTGCAGTTGTTCCATCCCCAGTTGCAGTTACTTGCTACACCATAGCCGCTCTCATCAATAACTTTGTACTGATCATCACCGACTGCTTCCCAGTGCTTTCCTTCGATACCGAGCATAGCCAGATCGTAAACATCCGGGTTGGTGTAGAATTCATTTAATACCATCATGGCTCTCTCTTTGTTTTTACTGTTTGCGTTGATGGCAACACCGTTGTTGATGTAAGAGTTTACTTTTTTCGACAGGTTTTTGTTCGGGTCTACCATCGTTACATTCCAATCCGGATGTTCCTCATTTGCCTGTTTTCCGTAGGTAAGACAGCTTCCGAGATTCCAGCTCATGCTTGCTGTTCTTCCGGTCAGAAGTCCGGTCTGTCTCTCATCGCTGCTGTTTAATACGTCGCTGGACCATGCTCCGGCGTCTACCAGGTCTTTCATCTCCTGGCAGTACTCACGGAACGCATCCCATTCACCGATGTACTGGAATTCAAGATCTTTCGGATCCTGGGTATGATACAGAATCAGCTCGCCGCCCTTCGGTGCTCCGCCCGTTGTGGAGTAGCCCTGGGACTGGAAGAATGGATACCACGGTCCGCCCTGACTTGCATAGATACCGTCTGCTGCACATGCTTTGTAGAACTTCATCAGGTCATCCCAGGATGTAATATCATCCATACCGTATTTTTCCATCAGGTCACCGCGCACTGCCAGAACTTCCTGACCAAACTCGTTGGCATAGTTCGGAACCATGTAGATTTGTCCGTCAATCTTTGCCTGCTCCCATGCCATTTCCGGAACAACCTCCCAGATATCCGGTGCATACGTTTTGATAAAGTCCTCAGAAAGCGGTGCAAATCCGCCGAGGGAAACGGTCTGCTCGTAATGGCACCAGCTCGATGCGGTAAAGATCAGGTCAAAATCTTCCTGTGAGGAGAACAGCAGGGAATATTTCGTGTCATGCTCGCCCCAGGAAAGGAATTCTACGTTCAGAGAGCAGTTCAGCTTCTCTTCCAGAATCTCATTGATTTTGGCGTAAACCTCATCAAAATCCGGGGTACGGTCGCCGATCAGATACATCGTCAGATCGACATGCTCCGAAGTGTCTGCATTCAGGTTGTCTCCCGATGTGCCGGAAGCTGCGGAGCTGCTTTTGCTGTCGCCCGTGCTTCCCTTTCCGTTGCCGGAACCGCATCCTGCCAGCATGCCGGCTGCCATTGCGGATGCAAGTAATACAGATACCAGTTTTTTTGTGCTCTTTTTCATAAAGAACCTCCTTCATAAATATAATGTGTAATTCAAGCGGATATTCGCAATCCGCTTTGCTACTTGCTCATAACCGAATAACTGCTCCGCAGTTTATCAGAAGGAGCTTGCACTCCTCCTGATACAAGCAAGTCCCCACCCACCTGCTTATTGCTTTTCGCAATGGAAACAGGGGACTTACTTGATTCAGTTAAATTAACATGATTTGTATCAGCCTTTGACTGCTCCGATTGTGATACCCTGTACAAAATATTTCTGTACCAGCGGATATGCCAGAACGATCGGGCCGGTTACTACAATGGTAAGTGCCATTTTCAGGGACTGGGTCGGCAATGAGATTGCGCTGACGGCAGAGCCTGCGGCGTTGTTTGCAAGAAGCTTTTTATATGCCTCGATATCATTAACCTGCTGATACAGGAAATACTGCAGCGGATACTTGTTCGTGTCTTTGATATACAGCATCGCATTGTACCAGTCATTCCAATAAGCCAGTGCAATGAAGAGGCCCACGGTAGCAAGTGCCGGTTTGATCAGCGGCATTACAATCCGGAACAGAATACGGAACTCGCCGCAGCCATCAATCTTGGCCGCTTCAATCAGAGAATCCGGAAGTCCCACGATGTAACTCTTCATGATCAGAAGGTTGTATACGCTGAACAGCAGCGGAAGGAGCAGTGCAAGGTAGCTGTCCCGCAGATTCAGGGTCTGTGTCATCAGTACGTAGTACGGAACAAGACCGCCGGAAAACAAAGTGGTAAAGTAGAAGAAAAACGAAAACTGATTTCTCCACTCAAACTCCTTGCGTGACAGTACATAAGCTGTCATAGTCTGCAGCAGCAGACCAAGTACCGTTCCGACGATGGTCAGACCGATGGTCGTGCCGTATGCGCGGAAGACAACCATAGGATCTTTAAATACGGTTTTGTATGCCTCCAGGCTGAAATCCTGCGGCAGAAGGCTGAAACCGTTCTGGATAATGGCCGATTCCGAAGAAAACGAGCCGGATACGATCATGATGAAAGGAACGAGGCAGACCAGCGCGATGATTCCGCAGAATCCGTACGCGATGATATCAAGTGCAACCGCATCTTTTCCTCTTTTGATTTTACTTGTATGACTGGAAGATCCCACTTTTCATCCCTCCTAGAATAAGGTGTAGTCTTTATCATAAAGACCAACCAGTTTGTTTACGATTACGACAGTGATAAAGCACAGTACCGACTGATACAGACCAACAGCTGCGGACATTCCGAAGTCGTTGCTGCTGATTAAGGCACGGAACGTCAGGGTATCAATTACATCGGTGTAGTTGTACAGAAGACCGTTACTTCCAACCAAGTTGTAGAACATATCAAAGTTTCCTTTGAAGATGCCTCCGACGGATAGCAGAAGCAGGATGATTGTGGTCGGCATGATCATCGGGATTGTTACTTTGAAAATTCGCTGGAACACGTTTGCTCCGTCGATGCGGGCTGCTTCATAAATCGAAGTGTCAATTCCCATAATTGCTGCCAGGTACATAACAGAACCGTATCCGATTCCCTTCCATACATTAAAGAAGACAAGGATAAACGGCCATGCCTTTGGTGTCGTGTAAAACTTGATTGGTGTTCCACCGAAGGTTTCAATCAGTCGGTTCAGAAAACCGTAGTCGGAACTGAAAATATTGAATGCCATAACTCCTACGATAACCCAGGAAATGAAATACGGCAGAAACATCAGCGACTGTGTGATCTTACGGTAATGTTTGTTGCGGATCTCGGTCAGAAGCACGGCAACGGCAATCTGCATCGTCGTGTTGATCACAATAAATGCCAGATTATACAGCACGGTATTTCTGGTAACGAGTCCGGCCTGTCCTGATTTAAAGAAGAACTTGAAGTTATCAAATCCGTTCCACGGGCTTCCCCAGATACCTCCTGCGTAGGAGTATTTTTTGAATGCCATTACAATTCCTGTCATCGGGTAGTAGGAAAAAATCAGGGTATAAATTACTGCCGGTGCAAGCATCAGAAGAAATACCCGGTACTTGTAGAGCTTTTTGCAAAACCCTTTCCAACCATTCTTTTTCATCTTCTCATTCCCTTTCTTGTTTGCGCAACTTTTTGTTGCTCAACTCTTTATTTTTCTTTGTGCCATTATCATATCATTTCGGCATATTGTTTACAATTCGCAGTTTTTATAAGATATTTCTTGTCGAAATATACTGTTTTACTATTTTTTGTGCAAAACGCGCAACTTTAGCGTTTTACCTTGTTGCGCATTGATTTTTCCATTACCGTTTGCGATTTTCACGTTCTCTTTTGATATTCCGTATTTTTTCTTGTGTATTCTGCCAAATATTCTGCAAAATAACTTCCTCAATTCCGAAAATCCCGTTGTAAGAAAAGAAAAAGTGCGCAACGTTTCGCATTTTCGTTGCGCACTTTCTGGTTTCTATTCACTTTTTCCCTGTTTCTGCCTTATTTCGCAGCAATGACATCCTGCATGTCATACATGCCAGCCGGTTTTCCAGCCAGGAATTTTGCAGCCTCTACAGCTCCTTTTCCGAAAACTCCTTTGGAATATGCTCTGTGGGACAGGGTAACAACCTCGTCCGGGCCTGCGAAGATGACGTCGTGGTCGCCGACGATGGTGCCGCCGCGTACAGCAGAGATTCCGATTTCTTTCGGGTCACGCTGCTCGTGGCGCTGGCTTCTGTCGTATACGTAGTGGTACTGGTTGTCCATTGCCGCGTTCAGGCTGTCTGCCAGGGCGATGGCGGTTCCGCTTGGAGCGTCGCATTTCAGTTTGTGGTGTTTCTCCACGATCTCCATATCAAAGCCTGCTTCGGCAAGCACTTTTGCAGCTGCCTGTACCAGTTTCATCAGCGTATTCACACCAAGGGACATATTTGCAGAGCGGAGAACCGGGATTTCTTTGCTGGTCTCCTGCACTTTTTTGAGCTGATCCTCGGTGAGGCCTGTGGTGCAGAGGACGAGTGGAAGTTTTTTCTCCTTGCAGGCATCGAGCAGTGCGTCGGCTGCCTTGTAGGAAGAAAAGTCAACGACTACGTCTGCCGGAACATCGCATTCTGCCAGGCTTTTGAATACCGGATAATCGTTCTGGCCGTTGTCGTTCATATCGATTCCGGCTATGATTTCTGCATTTGCATCTTCTTTTACCAGGCCGGTGATGACCTGTCCCATATGGCCGTTGCAGCCATGCATAATAATTTTAACCATTGTCTTTTTCCTTCTTTACTTCGTGTATTCTTAACTTAAGCCAGTTTGATTCCAAAATCTTTCATAGCCTTTGCCAGGCGCTCCTGGTTCTGCGGCTCCATCTCGGTCAGCGGCAGACGAAGCGGTCCAACCTCTTTGCCCATCAGGTTCAGCGCTGCTTTTACCGGAATCGGGTTTACTTCGCAGAACAGCGCATCGATGAGCGGCAGTGCTCTCAGCTGGATTTCTCTGGATCCGGCCACATCGCCGTCGAGGAATTTCTGTACCATGTCGTGGGTCTCACGCGGTGCTACGTTGGAAAGAACGGAGATTACACCGCTTCCGCCAAGGGAAAGGATCGGCACAACCTGATCGTCGTTTCCGGAGTACAGATCGATCTTTCCATCGGTCAGCTGCATAATTTTTGCGACCTGGGAAATGTTTCCGGAAGCCTCTTTGACTGCAACGATATTCTCAACGTTGTTGAACAGATAGACGATCGTTTCCGGTGCAATGTTTACGCCGGTTCTGCCCTGAATGTTGTAAAGGATGACCGGCACTTTGACGCTGTCTGCGATTGCGGTAAAGTGTGCAATCAGGCCCTTCTGTGTTGCTTTATTGTAATACGGAGAAACGAGAAGAAGTCCGTCCACGCCGTATTTTTCTGCTTCCTGAGACAGATAAATTGCTGTCTCCGTGCTGTTGGAGCCGGTTCCTGCAATTACCGGGATTCTGTGATTTACTTTTTCCACGGTATATTTGATGGCATCCAGATGCTCCTCATGGGACAGGGTCGAAGCCTCACCGGTGGTTCCGCAGATAACGATTGCGTCGGTTCCGCCGGCGATCTGCTCCTCAATCAGTTCTCCGAGTTTTTCGTAATTCACTTCCTGTGTTTCGGTCATCGGTGTGATAATTGCAACAGCTGCACCTTTAAAAATAGACATTCTCTTTTCCTCCTGTATGTTGTGTCAGATAAAACCATAAGAAATCAGTCGCCGGAGCTTATCTCCCACGGAAAATTTCACTTTCCGTTTAAAAAAGAGGCGCCTCATCCCAGATAAGATCGCCTCCAAATTCACACATACGCAGTATCTATGATCAGATAGCTCTCCATCTCTCGATGACAGTCGCAGATTTTTTCAACCTGCGCCCAGGAGCATACCGGTTCAGCGCCGGATGTCCTTCGGCATTCTTCCCTTTTCCTCTTCTTCTTTTGCTGCTGAGGCATCCGAAAAGGTACTCTTGAAGTAATGCGACCTCTATCCACTTCAGTTCTGCTTTTACTATAGCATCATTAAATTTTCTTGTCAACAGCGGATCGCGCTTTAACTCTCACTATATTCCAGCTTGCTCACCGAAACCTCATATGCAGTCCGCTTTTCCATTTCCGTCTCGCTCAGCCGCTTCATATATTCCCGGCTCTGGATCCGTCCCCAGATGAGAACGTGGCCGCCCACGGCAAACGCAGAGGCATACCGCGCATTCCGTCCCCAGCAGATGCACGGGATATAATCTGATTTTCCATACGGACGGTTGACCGCGATCAGAAGGTCGGCGATCTCTCTTCCCAGAGGTGTTTTCCGGTAGACCGGCGGTTTACATATGTATCCATCGAGGTAAATCTGGTTGGATTTGACGGAATCGTCCTCTTCCTCCACGAAGCTTAATTCCCGCGCAAATACGGAGAGTACCAGACGGTTCTTCTTCTCCTCGTGGCGGTTGTAGGACCGGAACTGACCGCTGATGCAGATCCACTCACCCTGGTAATCCTGTGATACGTCCACCAGCCGCTCGGAGACCATCACCGGAATGATGTCCTGCGATTCACTCAACCGCTTGACCATCACATCGACGAGGTAAAAGCCCTCTCCGAATACCTGATGGCTGAATGTAAACGGGGAGACAATCTCTCCCATGATAACCACCTGATTGTTTTCAATCATCTTGTCTGCCATAATGAAAATCCCCTTCCTTTGTCTTTTCTTTCTGAATATTGATTTCTGATCGGTACTTTGCTGATCTATAATCCTAATGTATGAACCACATTTCTTTTTCAGAACCACTTTTTTCCAGATTTTTTTATTTCTATTCAAATCAGCATTCTGCCCAATTTTTTGTATATGTTTCTGTAAAAACCGCACCACATGCTTCGTATTTTCTACCATTGCAATACAAAAAATGTCACATCTTCCCTGTTTTTTTTCTCTGTTCTGTGCTATAATAGTTCAGATAGGCAGGCATCCAGCAGAGACAAAACGGCAAGGCACCTGCCTTTGTGCTGTGATAAACATTCCCGGCCGGCTTGAAATTTTGAAAAATTGAACCCGGCAGGGTCAACCCATAGGAAGAGGAATGAAGAAATGAAAACAACAAGAGAAGATGTAAGAAACGTTGCCATCATCGCCCATGTCGATCATGGTAAAACTACACTGGTAGACGAGCTTCTGAAACAGAGCGGCGTTTTCCGTGCCAATCAGGAGGTTCAGGAACGTGTCATGGACTCGAACGATATCGAGCGTGAGCGTGGAATCACCATTCTTTCCAAAAATACAGCAGTTTACTACAAAGGAACAAAAATCAACATCATCGACACCCCAGGCCATGCGGACTTCGGCGGCGAGGTTGAGCGAGTTCTGAAAATGGTAGACGGCGTTATTCTGGTTGTAGACGCATTCGAGGGCGCTATGCCGCAGACCAAATTCGTGCTGAAAAAAGCACTCGAGCTGGATCTGTCCGTTATCGTCTGCATCAACAAGATCGACCGCCCGGAAGCACGCCCGGATGAAGTTATCGACGAAGTGCTCGAGCTTCTGATGGACCTCGATGCATCTGACGAACAGCTTGACTGTCCGTTTCTGTACGCATCCGCAAAGATGGGTCATGCGGTACTCGATCTGAACGATACCCCGAAGGATATGACTCCTCTGTTCGAGACCATCCTGAAATACATCCCAGCTCCGACCGGCGATCCGGAAGCTGGCACACAGCTTCTGATCAGTACCATCGACTACAACGAATACGTTGGACGTATCGGTGTCGGCAAAGTTGAAAACGGAACGATCCGCGTGAACCAGGACGTTATGCTGGTCAACCACCACGATCTGACCAAGAAGAAAAAAGTAAAGGTCAGCAAACTGTATGAATTTGACGGACTGAAAAAAGTAGAGGTTACTGAGGCAGGCATCGGTTCTATCGTTGCTGTTTCCGGTATCCCGGATATCCACATCGGAGATACTCTCTGCGGCGATCTGGACAACCCGGTTTCCATCCCGTTCCAGAAAATCTCCGAGCCGACTATTTCCATGAACTTCATCGTAAACGACAGCCCGCTGGCCGGTAAAGAAGGTAAATACGTAACTTCCCGCCACCTGCGTGACCGTCTGATGCGTGAGCTGAACACTGACGTTTCTCTCCGCGTCGAGGAGACTGATTCCGCAGACTGCTTCAAGGTTTCCGGCCGTGGTGAGCTGCATCTGTCCGTCCTGATCGAAAACATGCGCCGTGAGGGATATGAGTTCGCAGTAAGTAAGGCAGAGGTTATCTACAAAGAGGACGAGCGCGGACGCAAACTCGAGCCAATGGAAATCGCATACGTTGACGTTCCGGACGAGTTCTCCGGTACTGTCATCCAGCTCCTCAGCGAGCGTAAAGGCGAGCTTCACGGCATGAGCCGCGCAAGCGATGGTTCCACCCGTCTGGAGTTCGAAATCCCGGCACGAGGCCTGATTGGTTTCCGTGGAATCTTCATGACCTCCACCAAAGGAACTGGTATCCTGAACACCGAGTTTGAAGATTACGCACCGTACAAGGGCGACATCGAATACCGCAAACAGGGTTCCCTGATCGCTTTCGAGGCAGGCGAGTCCGTTACCTACGGTCTGTACTCCGCACAGGAGCGCGGTACTCTGTTCATCGGACCTGGCGAGAAGGTTTACGCCGGTATGGTTATCGGACAGAACGGTAAGGCCGAGGATATCGAGCTGAACGTCTGCAAGACGAAACACCTGACCAACACCCGTACGTCCTCCTCCGACGAGGCACTGCGTCTGACTCCGCCGAGAATCCTTTCCCTGGAGCAGGCTCTGGACTTCATCGACAAGGACGAGCTTCTTGAGGTTACTCCGGTTTCCTTACGTATCCGTAAGAAAGAGCTGGATTCCAGACTTCGTAAGAGAGCGGCAATGAAATAAATTTTCATAAAATGACATAAGAACCGCCGGTTCACTCTTGATTTGAGAGTAAACCGGCGGTTCTTTGTCGTTTTTCTATTCTGTTTTCTATTCGTTTGTCGTTCCGCCATGGAAGCCGTAATACGTCTCTCCCGCTGCAAGATCCACGCCGTTTGCCGCTGCAAGAGTATGAATCGTGACAAGCTCATACCCGCGGTTGATCAGCTCCGGCACGATCGTTGCACACGATTCTACGGTCGTCTCGTGGATATCATGCATCAGGATAATGTCTCCCGGGCTTACACTGTCGAGAACGGCGCTGATGTTTGCCTGTACATTTTTTGTCTGCCAGTCCAGGGTATCGACATCCCACATGATGCTCGGGCGGCCGATAGATGCGAGCAGTTCATCGGTGCTGTTTCCATACGGGAAACGGATGACAGTTGCACCCTGTCCGTTGTTGTACTGGGCGATCAGATCATCCGTCATCTGGAACTGGGCAAGGCCGTCGTCGGTGCTCAGTTCTTTCATATTCGGATGCGCATAGGAGTGGTTTCCAAGCTCACAGCCGATCGCCGCCATACGCGGGATCACATCTGCACCGTATTTTTCCACATTGCTGCCGAGCATAAAGAACGTCGCCTGTGCCCCGTACTGCTCCAGCGTATCGAGAAGCGTGCTGGTATAGACGCCTGGGCCGTCATCAAAGGTCAGGGCTACCATCATCGAGCCGTTGCGGTCTGGCTGGTAAACACCCTGGTCATCAAAGTAACAGCCTTTTCCGCCGATCGCTTTCCAGCCGGTCGCCATGTAACCATTGGAATCAAAATGGTACTGGTTTCCGTCGATATCTGCCCAGCCGTTGACGTAGTACGTTGTGGCATCCGTTGCGTACCACCAGCCCGACGAGCTGTACTGCCATCCCGGCGTCTCATTCGGCGGCGTGGTCTCCGCAAGCTTCTTAATTCCCGCATTTCCCGATCCGTCCTCCGCCTCCGGCGCCGTCTCGCTCACCGTCTTTGCGGCTGTGTCATTACTCAGTACAATTCCTTTTTTCGCAAGCTGCGCTCCCGCAAATTTCCAGATAAGCGCAAGAAAAAGAAGGCCGATTACCACACACAGGGAAATCCGTGATACTTTCTGCATCATCTGTCTGCGGCGCATCTGCTTTCTTCTCTGTTTCAATGATTTTCTTTCCATATGATCTGTTTATACTCCATCGTCCCGCCCCTTTGCGGAACTTTCTTCCATCGTAACACAAACGTTTTTCGACATTTTTCTACTTACTATCATAACGTGATCTGACCTAAGATGCAAGGCACAAATTCTTACATTTTTCCACTTCTGGTAAATTAATGTTTATCGTTTCTTAACATCTTGTCACAAAAAAAGAGTGACTCTGCACCCATGGTAAAAGCGGATACAAAATCACTCTTTGTCACTCTCTTTTAAAAAACCTGGTTTCTTTCTGGTGCTTTGCCACCAAATCACAGGTCTTCCACCTGTCCAGCCTGATTATCCTCTCTGCTTAAGAGTAACTGCAAAATTTTAACGTTGCCAGAACAACAGAAGCAAACACCTTATGCCTCATGTCCTATTTTAGTCAGGAAATCGCTGCCCATCACCCATTTTTCGTTTTCCAGCGTCACAACGGACTCGAGTTTCCAGGTGACGGTCTCTATTTTGGTTTTGCGGAAGAAATGGAGGAAACGGGTTCGTCGCTCGATCGCAGCGGTCACGTTGGTTTCGATCTTCATCTGGTTGGATTCGTTGGTTACGGTTGTGGAGACGCTGCTCACGGTGATGCTGGTGATTCCGGTGTTGGTGTCGCTGTTCAGGTAGGCATCGCAGAGCTGCTGGTACTGTTCTTTGGCGGTTTTCTGTACGGCGGTGTCGGCGGAAAATTCATTTTTGATGGTGCTGAAGGATTTTCCGGCGGCTGCGGCTGTGAATACCTTGTCCAGGGACTCTTCTGCGCGGTCGGCGATGGTTTTGCCGGTGGAATCGTTGAGTTTTAAATCCGGCAGGAATTCCATGCTGCTGTTGTCCTGCACGAGGACGATCTCGCGGTATGGGTCTTTCTGTTTTTCGGTCAGTTCAATGGTGTGGCCGCCGAGGAAGAGATACGGGATTTTGTAGATGCTGACGTTATCTGCCGTCTCTTTTAAATACTTTTTCCCGACCTGCACGCCGTCCAGATAGAACGAGGCATCCGCCGGGACGGTGATTTCGACATCCGTCACGCAGCTGTCTTTCGGCACAACGTACCACTCTTTGAAGTTCCATTTTACGGTATCCCCGGCGGCGATCTCCAATGTTTCTTCCTGCGAGTCGCTCATGCCTTTTAACGTGTACCGCACAGTATAAATCCTGTTTTCCCCGGTCTCAAGATTCTGTTTTCTGCGCATGAAAAAGCTCTTGATCTCCGGTGTTCCCTGCCCGTCAGTGCCGTCCTGTTTTGCTTTCCAGGTCATTGCATTGACGTAGTTCTTCCGCGACAGAAACGTGCTGTCCGGGAACTGGCATACATCGTATGCACTGTTCCAGTCTCCTGCCAGGCATGCTTCCACGTAATTCCGTCCTGCCGCCTGCGGCGCATACAGATACGCGCCTGCCATAAAAAATACGGCGCACAGAATCAGAAACAGACTGAGATTCACGATCAGAATCCGCAGACTCATCGGCAGATCACGAAATTTTGCCGCCCGTATTTTCACAGAAAGCTCCGTCGTCTCTTCTCCGTCTTTTTCCACATGGCGGAATCTTTTTCCTTTTCTTTTCCACTTCTGGAGCATAGTTTACCTCATCTTTTCCTCTTATTTAGACTGTTCTTTCACCGCATACGTATGCACCCGGTCGCTCTTCTGGCTGTATGCCTCTCCCTCGGAATAATACTCCTCCGATGTCGTGGAAAAACGCGTAATCGTCTCTTTCACACGCTCTCCCGCCGTTTGCTGGTGGAGAAACAGCGCTGCAATCATCAGAATCACAAATATATCCAGAATCAGTACCGCCGCATTTGCCACGATGCCAGGTAATTTTTTTATCCACATAGGCTTCCCTCTTTTCTGTCTCCATTGTAACAAAATGCTCCCGAAAACACAAGGAAAGCAGAGACCCCGGCGAACCGAAAATTCTCTGCTTTTCACAAATGACATATTTATTTTTTAACCTTGTTTCAATCCACAGTCGGTAATTTCACAGAGTCTGACATGTCAGCAGAATGCTGACTGTGGTTTGCCTCATGTCAGTGGGGGATACCGATTTCTCTCCGCCCGCCACTGCCGTTAACTTTCTTATTTGCAATTCATCTCACCACCTATAGAGGTGGGAGAATCCTTGCTATTATTTGTTGAAGGGTTTACTCCTCGGTATCATCCTTTGACGGAATCATTTCCTCAAAGTCGAAGTCAAGCATCGGCTCTTCCTCTTCAGCTGACGGTTCTTCAACCGGAGCTTCTGCTGCCGGAGCATCGTCCTCAAGATCTTCGGTCAGAATCAGATCCTCGTCCTCTTCTTCCTCGATCATGCTGTCGGTATTCAGATGAATGTTGCTGTAACACTTCATACCGGTACCGGCCGGGATCGGTTTACCGATGATAACGTTCTCTTTCAGGCCTACCAGATGGTCAACCTTACCCTTGATAGCAGCGTCGGTCAGAACCTTGGTGGTCTCCTGGAAGGATGCTGCGGACAGGAAGGAATCGGATGCCAGGGATGCTTTGGTGATACCAAGCAGTACCTGTTTTCCTTCTGCCGGCTCTTTGCCTTCTGCGATCAGAGCTTTGTTGGTCTCGTCGTAATCCAGGAAGTCTACCATGTCGCCCGGAAGGAATTCGGTATCTCCGTTTTCCTCGATGCGGATCTTCTTCAGCATCTGGCGAACGATAACCTCGATATGCTTATCGTTGATTTCTACACCCTGCAGACGGTAAACTCGCTGTACCTCGCGGATCATGTAATCCTGAACGGCACGTACACCTTTGATCTTCAGGATATCATGCGGGTTGACAGAACCCTCGGTCAGCTCGTCTCCGGCTTCCAGAACTGTTCCGTCTGCGATCTTAATACGGGATCCGTAAGGGATCAGGTATGTCTTGGATACGCCGTCTTCCGGATTGGTAACAACGATTTCGCGTTTCTTCTTGGTGTCTTTGATCTGTGCAACACCGGCGATTTCGGTGATGATGGCAAGTCCTTTCGGCTTTCTTGCCTCGAAAAGCTCCTCGACACGAGGAAGACCCTGTGTGATATCTCCACCGGCAACACCACCGGTATGGAAGGTACGCATGGTCAGCTGTGTACCAGGCTCACCGATCGACTGTGCTGCGATAATTCCGACAGACTCACCAACCTGTACTGCCTCGCCGGTTGCCATGTTGGCACCATAGCATTTTGCGCAGATTCCGTTACCGGAACGGCAGGTAAGAATGGTACGGATTTTTACTTTCGTATAATGCTCACCGTTCTCGTTGATGCCGTCTTTGATGACACGGGCAGCACGTTTCGGGGTGATCATATGGTTTGCTTTTACAATGACGTTGCCGTCCTTGTCTTTGATCGTCTCGCAGGAGAAACGGCCTGTGATACGATCCTGCAGACTCTCGATCTGCTCTTTTCCGTCTGTGAACTCGCTGACCCACATACCCGGAATTTCGTCCTTGCCCTCGGCACAGTCGATTTCACGGATGATCAGGTCCTGAGAAACGTCTACCAGACGACGGGTCAGGTAACCAGAGTCGGCGGTACGAAGCGCGGTATCGGACATACCTTTTCGTGCTCCATGTGCGGACATGAAGTATTCCAGTACCTGAAGACCTTCACGGAAGTTTGACTTGATCGGCAGCTCGATGGTGTGTCCGGTTGTATCGGCCATCAGTCCTCGCATACCGGCCAGCTGTTTGATCTGCTTATCGGAACCACGGGCTCCGGAGTCAGCCATCATGAAGATGTTATTGTATTTATCCAGTCCGTCGAGCAATGCTTTTGTCAGCGCATCGTCGGTCTTCTTCCAGGTATCTACAACCTCTTTGTAACGCTCTTCGTCTGTAATCAGACCACGTTTGAAGTTTCTTGTAATCTTGTCTACCGTTGCCTGTGCTTCGGCGAGCATCTCCGGCTTCTGCGGCGGCACGGTCATATCGGAAATGGATACGGTCATGGCTGCACGGGTGGAGTATTTATATCCGGTTGCCTTGATATAGTCCAGAACCTCTGCGGTTTTGGTAGCTCCGTGTGTATTGATGACTTTTTCCAGAATCTGTTTCAGCTGTTTCTTTGCAACGAGGAAATCAACCTCAAGCGCAAGCTCGTTACCCGGAACCGTACGGTCTACGTATCCCAGATCCTGCGGCAGAATCTCATTGAAGAGGAATCTTCCGAGTGTGGAGCTTACGTTCTGCTGCATTACAGTACCATCTTCCATCTCTTTTTCGCAGCGGATGGTAATCTTGGTCTGCAGGGTAATGTATCCGTTCTCGTATGCCAGGATGGCTTCGTTCATATCGCGGAAGAAGCTTCCTTCGCCCTTCTCGCCCGGACGCTCCTGTGTCAGATAGTAGATACCAAGAACCATATCCTGGGAAGGAACGGCTACCGGACCACCATCGGACGGTTTCAGCAGGTTGTTCGGAGAAAGAAGCATGAAACGGCACTCTGCCTGCGCTTCTACAGACAGCGGCAGATGGACAGCCATCTGGTCACCGTCGAAGTCGGCGTTGAATGCGGTACAAACCAGCGGGTGCAGCTTAATCGCTTTACCTTCTACCAGAATCGGCTCGAACGCCTGGATACCCAGACGATGCAGGGTAGGGGCACGGTTCAGCATAACCGGATGCTCTTTGATGACGTCCTCGAGAACGTCCCATACCTGCGGCTCGAGTTTCTCGACCATTTTCTTTGCATTTTTGATGTTATGTGCAGTGCCGTTGGAAACCAGCTCTTTCATAACGAACGGTTTAAACAGCTCGATTGCCATTTCTTTCGGCAGACCGCACTGGTAAATCTTCAGTTCCGGTCCTACGACGATAACAGAACGGCCGGAGTAGTCAACACGTTTACCAAGAAGGTTCTGACGGAAACGGCCGGATTTACCTTTCAGCATGTCGGACAGAGATTTCAGAGGACGGTTTCCAGGACCGGTTACCGGACGGCCGCGGCGGCCGTTGTCGATCAGGGCATCAACTGCCTCCTGGAGCATACGTTTCTCGTTGCGCACGATGATATCCGGTGCACCGAGCTCCAGCAGTCTCTTCAGACGATTGTTACGGTTGATGATACGGCGATACAGATCATTCAGGTCGGATGTTGCAAAACGTCCTCCGTCAAGCTGTACCATAGGACGCAGATCCGGCGGAATAACCGGAACCGCATCAAGAATCATCCACTCCGGACGGTTTCCGGACTCACGGAATGCCTCAACAACCTCAAGTCTCTTGATGATGCGGGCTCTCTTCTGTCCGGTAGAATCTTTAAGACCTGCCTTTAATTCAGCAGACTCTTTTTCCAGATCGATTGCCATCAGAAGCTCTTTGATGGATTCCGCACCCATACCTGCACGGAAGCTGTTTCCGAACTCCTCTCTGGCATCCTGGTATTCTTTCTCGGTCAGAACCTGTTTGTACTGTAATTTGGTATCGCCTGCATCAAGAACGATGTAGTTTGCGAAATACAGAACCTTTTCCAGAGTTCTCGGAGACAGATCCAGGATCAGTCCCATACGGGACGGAATTCCTTTGAAATACCAGATGTGGGATACCGGAGCTGCCAGCTCAATGTGTCCCATACGCTCACGGCGCACACTGGATTTTGTTACTTCTACGCCGCATCGGTCGCAGATTACGCCTTTGTAGCGAATTTTCTTATATTTACCGCAATGGCACTCCCAGTCTTTGCTTGGTCCGAAGATTCTTTCGCAGAACAGACCGTCTTTTTCCGGTTTCAGCGTTCTGTAGTTGATGGTCTCCGGTTTTTTTACCTCGCCATGGGACCACTCCCGGATTTTCTCCGGGGAGGCAAGTCCTATTTTGATGGCATCAAAGCTCATCTGGTAATTTTCTTTTTTTGCTGTTTCTGGCATTTGATTACCCCTTTCCTCGCAAAGCGAAGATCTACAAGTTACATGTCATCATCTGAACTTTCATCCAGATCAAGATAAGAGTCTTCTTCTTCATCCTCTTCCACATCTACCATTTCTTCTCCGTCAAATTCTTTCTTGGAGAATCCATAGTCACCAAATCTCTCGTCCTCTCTGTCAGAGTAACGGTCTCCCTCGATGATGTGGTTCAGGTTGGTATCACCGTAATCAACTGATTCCATAATTTTAACTTCGGTATTGTCATCACGCAGTACGCGGACATCGAGTGCCAGGGACTGCAGCTCTTTCAACAATACTTTGAAGGATTCCGGAATACCAGGCTCCGGAATATTGTCGCCCTTGATGATGGCTTCGTATGTCTTCACACGGCCAACCACATCGTCAGACTTCACAGTCAGGATCTCCTGCAGCGTGTAGGATGCACCGTACGCCTCAAGAGCCCAAACCTCCATCTCTCCGAAACGCTGTCCACCGAACTGAGCTTTACCACCCAGAGGCTGCTGTGTAACGAGGGAGTATGGGCCGGTAGAACGGGCATGAATCTTATCGTCTACCAGGTGATGCAGTTTCAGGTAATGCATGTGTCCGATTGTCGTTCTTCCATCGAACGGCTCACCGGTACGTCCGTCGCGGAGCTGTACCTTACCGTCTCTTGCGATATCAACACCCTTCCACAGTTCTCTGTGATCCAGATGCTCTTCCAGATACTGATATACTTCCGGAAGCAGAATATCTTTATATTTCTCGGAGAATGCATCCCATTCCATGTTTACATAATCGTTTGCCAGTTCCAGGGTATCCTGAATATCTTTCTCGTTTGCGCCGTCGAAAATCGGGGTGGATACGTTAAATCCAAGCGCTGCTGCTGCAAGGCTCAGGTGGATCTCCAGCACCTGTCCGATGTTCATACGGGACGGCACACCCAGAGGATTCAGCACGATGTCCAGCGGACGTCCGTTCGGCAGGAACGGCATATCCTCTACCGGAAGTACACGGGAAACGACACCCTTGTTTCCGTGACGACCAGCCATCTTATCGCCGACAGAGATTTTTCTCTTCTGTGCGATGTAGATGCGGACTGCCTGGTTTACTCCAGGAGAAAGTTCGTCGCCGTTTTCACGGGTAAATACTTTGGCGTCCACGATGATACCATACTCACCGTGCGGTACTTTCAGGGAAGTATCACGTACTTCTCTTGCTTTCTCGCCAAAGATGGCACGGAGCAGACGCTCCTCTGCGGTCAGCTCGGTTTCCCCCTTCGGAGTTACTTTTCCGACCAGAATATCACCGGCACGTACCTCTGCACCGATGCGGATGATTCCACGCTCGTCCAGGTCTTTTAAGGCTTCATCGCCGACGCCCGGAACGTCTTTTGTGATCTCTTCCGGTCCAAGCTTGGTGTCACGGGCCTCTGCCTCGTACTCCTCGATGTGGATGGAAGTGTAAACATCATCCTGTACCAGACGCTCGCTAAGAAGAACGGCGTCCTCGTAGTTATATCCTTCCCAGGTCATAAATCCGATCAGCGGGTTTTTACCAAGAGCAAGCTCGCCCTGGTAGGTAGACGGACCGTCTGCGATTACTTCGCCGGCCTCTACATGGTCACCTTTAAATACGATCGGTTTCTGGTTGTAGCAGTTGCTCTGGTTGCTTCGCATGAATTTGGTCAGATGGTAGACATCTTTTGTTCCGTCATCGTTGTTCATGCGGATCTCGTTGGAGCAGGAATAGGAAATGGTTCCTGCTTTTTTCGCAACAACGCAGACACCGGAGTCTACGGCTGCTTTTGCTTCGATACCGGTTCCTACAACAGGAGCATCGGTGATCATCAGCGGTACGGCCTGACGCTGCATGTTGGATCCCATCAGCGCACGGTTCGCATCGTCGTTCTGAAGGAACGGGATCAGCGCCGTAGCAACGGAGAATACCATCTTCGGAGACACGTCCATGTAATCAAACATGTGCGGCTCGTAGGACTGGGTCTCATCCAGATAACGTCCGGAAACGTTCTTGTTGAGGAAGTGTCCTTCTGCATCCAGCGGCTCATTTGCCTGTGCTACATGGTAATTATCCTCTTCATCTGCGGTCATGTAGACTACTTCGTCGGTAACACGCGGATTTTTCGGATCTGATTTGTCAATTCTTCTGTATGGAGCCTCAACGAAGCCATACTCGTTGATGCGCGCATACGATGCCAGAGAGTTGATCAGACCGATGTTCGGTCCCTCAGGAGTCTCGATCGGGCACATTCTTCCGTAATGGGAGTAGTGTACGTCTCGAACCTCGAATCCGGCACGGTCACGGGACAGACCGCCAGGTCCAAGGGCGGAAAGACGTCTCTTGTGCGTCAGCTCTCCAAGCGGGTTATTCTGATCCATGAACTGGGACAGCTGGGAAGATCCGAAGAACTCTTTGATTGCAGCTGTAACCGGTTTGATATTGATCAGGGACTGCGGAGAAATTCCGTCGATGTCCTGTGTTGTCATGCGCTCACGTACCACACGCTCCATACGGGACAGACCGATGCGGTACTGGTTCTGAAGCAGCTCACCTACGGCACGGATTCTACGGTTGCCCAGGTGGTCGATATCATCGGCATTTCCTGCGCCGTATTCCAGATGCATGTTGTAGTTGATGGAAGCGAAAATATCTTCCTTTGTGATATGTTTCGGAATCAGGTCGTGAATGTCACGTTTGATCGCCTGTTTGATCTCTTCGATATCGGTATTTTCCTCCAGGATCTTTTCCAGAACCGGATAGTATACTTTCTCGTTGATGCCAAGTTCTTCCTCGTCAACATCTACCCATGCTTTCAGATCTACCATTAAGTTGGAAAGAACTTTTACGTTTCTCTCCTCTGTCTGAATCCATACATACGGTACTGCTGCGTTCTGAATCTTGTCTGCGAGTTCCAGAGTAACGGTGGTGCCTTTTTCTGCAAGGATTTCACCGGTGGACGGATCTACAACATCCTCAGCGAGGATCTGGTTGCGGATACGGCTGCGCAGTGCAAGTTTCTTGTTGAATTTATAACGGCCTACCTTTGCCAGGTCATAGCGACGCGGGTCAAAGAACATGCTCATGATGAGGCTCTCTGCATTTTCTACTGCGAGAGGCTCGCCCGGACGAATTTTCTTGTACAGCTCGAGAAGACCTTCCTGATAGTTGGTGGAAGTATCTTTGGTGAAGCTTGCAAGAATCTTCGGCTCTTCACCGAACAGCTCTACGATCTCTGCATTGGAGCTTACTCCAAGTGCACGGATGAGGACTGTAATCGGAACTTTTCTGGTACGGTCTACGCGGACATAGAAGACGTCGTTGGAATCGGTCTCGTACTCCAGCCATGCTCCACGGTTCGGGATTACGGTACAGGAGAACAGTCTCTTTCCGAGCTTATCATGTGCGATGCCGTAATAAATACCAGGGGAACGTACCAGCTGGCTGACGATTACTCGCTCTGCACCATTGATAACGAATGTTCCTGTTGCTGTCATCAACGGCAGATCACCCATGAAAATTTCGTGCTCTGTGATCTCGTCTTTTTCCTTATTATATAATCTTACTTTTACCTTTAACGGTGCCGCATAAGTAGCGTCACGCTGTTTACACTCTTCGATTGAGTATTTTACGTCATCTTCACACAGTGTAAAGTCTACGAATTCAAGGCTCAGCCGTCCGCCGTAGTCGGAGATTGGTGAAATGTCATCAAAGACTTCCTTGAGTCCGCTTCTCAGGAACCAGTCATAGGAATCCTTCTGGACTTCAATCAAGTTGGGCATTTCCAATACTTCTTTTTGTCTCTGGTAACTCATTCGCATACTTTTTCCGGTAGGTATCGGACGTATTCTGTTTTTCTCCATTGACGTTGTCACCCCTTGTGTTATAATATATTTATTACCGCTCATGCCTGAACAAAAGGTTTTAGGCATATCTTGCCATAATAGTGCATTTTCTAGATTATCATGTTTTTTCAAGTGTGTCAACAAAACAGATTGTATTTTTTTCAGTACAATCCGTTTTTTACTGGTTTTTCTTCCGTGACCCTGTTAGAATAATACTTTAGATGTGATTGAAAGCACCGAATTTTCAGAAAAAACCGCCTGTTTGATTTTTTTATTTTTCAAATCAAACAGGCGGTTTTTTTTATTCTAATTTTTTAATATTTCAGAGCTCCATCCCGATTTCGCTTATGCCGCGTCGAATCGTTCTTTTTAATGCTGAATATTGTCAGCCATCATGTCCATAAAGCTCCATGGTTTCAGAACTTTGTTGATCTCTGCAAACACTTTATCATCGTAGTTGTGTTTTACTTCCGTTTTGCGGTCAAACACCATGGTATCCGCATCCTCTGCTTCTACTTCCGGCCAGTGCGGGAGTCCGGCATGATCCGGGGTGCCGTTCTTTGCGAAGGCGAGAAGTGCTCCGAAGATTTCGCTTTCCAGTTTATCGCTGACATCCGGGATGCCACAAATTTCTACGAGATCTGCGTTTCCGAAGAAATATGGGATATCGGAGCAGTGCCATGCCGGCTTGCCGTGCTGGAACGGGAATTCCAGAGCGAAGTTGTAGAGATATGCTTTGCCGCCGCCTTTTGCGAACAGTTTGGCAAGTTTTACGGTCGGCTCACGCATTGCACGGTCGATGGCAAGAACATCTACGCCGTTCTTCTCCGGATATGCTTCTTTGAAAGCGTCCAGAACCTTTTCGGCATTGTCTCCATAAACCTTTTTGAGGATTTCCAGAATCTCTTCCGCTGTCAGTTTGTTCTTATCATAAGCTGCCGGTGCAAACGTTGCGAACTCGCCGTATACGGTTCCGATCATCATCGGAATCTGATGTGCATGCTCACGGAAGCCTGCGTCGAATGGATTTCCATAGAAGTAATCGCCCTTTTTCGGGCCGCCGCCGATGTAGCCGCCACTCTGTGCAATCGCCGGAGCCACTTTTGCATATGCAGCAGCAAGCTGCGGATACGGTACAGTTTCCAGCTGAGCCACATCGTCAAAGCCGAGCGCTTTCATCATTGCCGTAATAATCTCCGTGCCGTCTTTCTCTCCTGCGCCGAGCGGATCGTCCTCCATAACACCGCTCATGACAAGACCTTTCTGGAACAGACCGTCTGCTGATGGAATCTGCATCAGGTCAGTCACCTTCATTCCGCCGCCGGACTGGCCGAAAATGGTTACATTCTCCGGATCGCCGCCGAACAGGGCAATATTGTCATGTACCCACTGCAGGGCTGCCACCATATCGGCGTGGCCTGCGTTTGCGGAGTTTTTGTATTTTTCCCCAAACGGAGACAGATCCAGATATCCTAAAATATTCAGTCTGTGGTTGACAGAAACAAGAATCGAATCACCTTTCTTTGCGATGCTGACGCCGTCATACGCAACCTGCTCGATGGAAGATCCCGCTGCGTATCCACCGCCGTGGAACCATACGAGAACCGGTTTTTTGGCTTCCGGATCAAGTTTGTTTGTCCAGATATTTAAGGACTGGCAGTGCTCATCCTGCGGCCAGTAGCGGTGCGGAACCATAAGCTCGCCGTTCGGTGTATCTTGGTTCTGAAGCGGGCATACAAAGCCGTAGTTTGTCGCATCCTTCACGCCATCCCATTTGGACGGAACCGGCATCTGGAAACGGTCTGCGTATGCATACGGAATTCCTTTGTAAATGTAAACACCGTCATAAAAATAACCTTTTAAATCGCCGGATGTGGTATGCAGCACCGGCACGCCATCGTAATCAAATATTTTCCCCATTTTGAAATACCTCTTTTCTGTAGAATTTAGCATTTATGTTGTTTTCAGTATAAACAATATTTTCGTCCTTTTCTACTCGAATTGCCGCAAGATCTTCTTATATTGTTGCTTTTTTTCCACTCTTTCTCTGTATTCTCCCACCGCGAGTGCAATTTTTTGAAGATTTTACAGAATCTGCTCCACCTCAATCAGCGCCGTCTCGTGCGGCTCCAGGCGTTCCTGCACCGTGAGGCTGCCTTCCGGGTCGGTTTCCTGCTCCCAGACACGGTATTCCGGGTCCGCACTGTGGCACAGCATCGCGCGCTCCATCCGGTTCATCCGCTCCGGAGCTCCCATCCGCACCCACGCATCGTAGCTGCTGCCGTGCTCTTTCGTCACTTTATACAGCCGCAGGCAATATTTTCCCGGTTCCAGTCCGGTCAGCTTCACTGAAAAGGTCCGGATTTCCCCTATATTGAATACGCGGTAACGGTCCGTGCGGGAAATATTCACGGCATGGCGGTAGCGGTACAGCATATCGTAGTGAACATAGTTGTAAAGGTAAATCTGGCTTTGGTTTTTCTCCGGCTCTGTGCTGATAAAATAGCCGTCCCCACGCTTCACCAGACGAGATCCCATTCTGCCGAGCAGCCGCAGCGCAGTGCAGACCGCCTTTGGAATGCCGTTCATCGTGAACAGCCCAAAACCTCCATGATACGTTTCCCGCGCCGGAAATACTTCATCCAAACGGTCATTGACCGAGAAATACGCAATTCCCTGCAGCGCCTCTTCATTTTCCAGAAGATTTTTAAACAGCCATGCCGCTTTATAACAGGTATCGTTGCACAGATCCCTCTGACAGATGTTGCTGCTGCACTCATCCACCAGAACCGGCAGTGCACCAAGCCCAGCCTTCTGCAGCAGACCTTTTACCTTCTCCCCGCGGTTCCGCAGAAAATCCGGGTCGCGGCTCACAATCATATTGACGCTCTCGTTGTTCTGGATCAGATTCATTTTCTCCTCTTCCTCTCCATAGATCACCGTGCCAAACGAGCGGAATGCAAAAATTTCCGGCACACATTCCTTTTCCTTCATAGTTTCGATAAAGGCTTTGAGATGTTCCTCCGGTCCAAGACCAAAGGAAAGACATGTTACAAGATCCGGGCTCACACGTTTCATCTCCTCGTACGATGCTTTCCACGTCTCAAAGAACTCATCTCCTCCATCAATCGTGATCACGTCTCCGCTGATCCACGGGTTGAAAATCCAGCGCCGCATCTGGTTGATTCCATACCGTTCCCTTAGATGTTCCATCAGGTTTTTGATCAGCATGCGCCACTCAGCCAGATCTCGCGGAGAGCTGCTTAGCGCCGGACGCATCGTTCTTCCCGGGTCTGTTTTTGCCAGTAGCAACGGCATATGGCCGAATTCCAGCAACGGCTTCGCTCCCGTAGAAAGGATGAAATCGATCACCTCATCAATATAGTTCCAGCAGAACTGAACCTCGCCCCACATATTCCGCCGAAGTACGCACATATCATCATCAAGAATTCCTTTTACGCGGATCAGCTCATAGCCGAGCTCCTGCACCAGCTGTTCCAGCTCATCCTGCACCTCGCGGTTCAGCACACTTGCCGCATAGCCGGCATTGATCACGCGCTTCCAGTGGCCTGCCACTCTTGGTTTCCGTCCGTTTACTGCCGCTGTCACGGAAACGGCACTCTCATTTGTCGTCTCAACCTCCTGCTCCGTGACCGCTGCATACTGCAGGAGACTCTGGAAAATATCATGGTCTCCCGCCGCCTCTTCCCGCTCTTTTCCTTTCTTTTCACTCTGTTCTGCCGTATGTTTCATCTGCTTCCGGTATTCGCTCGGTGTCATACCGCGGTATTTGCGGAATGCGCGGATCATCGCCGTCTCATTGACAAATCCATTGTGATAGGCAATCTCCGTCAGCGTTGCGCCGCTGTGCATTTCCTGTACGGCATGCGCCAGGCGCACCTGCGTCACGTACTCCCGAAATGATACACCGAAATACTGCGGAAAGCTCCGTGAAATATAGGCACGGCTCAGATAAAGATGATCCGCCAGATCCTCCAGCGTAATCTCTTCCCGGCAATGCTGCAGAATATAGTCCGATGCCCGCTGAAGGCGTTCCCGTCCGCTCCGGCCCTGTTCCACCTTTTTCTTGGATGTAAAGTAAGAAAGCAGATCCTCCAGAAGCGCCGTCACACGGCTTTTCATATAGACCGGTTGTTCCTCATTATTTTTGTACATTTCAAGAAAGATTCGTGCCATATCCCGCCGGATCAGGTCAAATTTTTCCTGCTGATCTTCCATATAAAAAAACGACTGACATTTGACTTCACATTTCAGCAGCTTAATGTGAAATGAAGCAATTGTCTCCGCTGAAATGCAGAGCGACAGGGCCAGTCCGTCTTCGTCCAGATCCAGATCACAGATCTGAAACCGGTTGATCGCAAAGACAGATCCCACCGGGAGACTGTGAACTTCTCCGTCCTCGTAGCTGACTCTTCCGCTCCCACGAAGCAGAAATAAAAGTTCAAAATCCGGATTCCACAATTCCCGTTTCTTCTCCGGCCGGAGTAGCCGAAAACGTAATCCCGGCATTTCCTGTTTTGTTCCTCTCATCATTATTTCTTCGTCTCTTTCCATTCCACACCTCATAATAGATTTTTTCTGTTGTATTGTACCACAAAAAAGATCCCACAAAAAGATCTTCTCCTTTTGTGGGACCGATTTTTCGGTTTTTGTTTTAGTTTTTGCAATTATTCCTTCACCTTCAGCACCAGACACTGATACGGCTGCAGACGGATCGTTTCCTCGCCTGCCTCGCAGGTGTCATAGTTATTCAGAAGTACTTCTTCGATTGTATCTGTAAATGGCAATGTAATGCCATCCGCAAGAGAAGTAGTAAGGATCAGAACATTATTCTTCTCATCCTTCCTGCGGTACGCCAGAACGCCGCTTACCGTCTCGTATTCCGGAATCAGCGTTCCGTAGAGGAAGGTTTCTTCCAGATCTTCACGTCGTCTTACTGCCACCATTTTGCGGTAGAACCACAGCAGGGAATCCGGATCTTTTTCCTCGGCCTCATAGTTCAGTTCCGTATAGTTTTTATTCACCGGGAACCACGGCGTACCTGTTGTGAATCCCGCCTCAGCAGATGCATCCCATTGCATCGGAGTTCTGCTGTGCTCGCGGCTCTCGCGGTTGATCTGCTCGAGCGCTTCCGCATCCGTTTTTCCTTCTGCAATCAGACGGTCGTAAATAGCAAAGGTCGGTTTGTCGACGAATCCCTGAATAGACTGTTTCGGGTCGTCGCGCATGCCGATCTCCTGTCCCTGATACAGAAATACAATACCCGGCAGGAAGAAATTGGTGACCGGAAGCATCTTTTCGCTGTAGCGGTTCTGGTCCTCCGGCATCAGGAACCGGTCGATGATACGCGTTTTGTCATGGTTTTCGAGGAAGTTGCAGAGCATGCCGCGGCCATCCACGATTTTCTGCGCCGCAAAAAGCTGATCGCGATAATCGTCAAACAGCGCCACGGTATTGCTCCATTTCGGGTTACGCACATTGTCGAGGGTGTGACAAAAATCGAAAACAGACGAGAAACTGCCGTTTTCCCCAATCACATCCTCCACATCCTCCGGTCCCATGTGATCGTACTCTCCGATCGTCAGCGCATCGGTCGGCGCAAAGGTGCGCTCCTTCATTTCACACAAGATATCGGCAAGACCGTCTACATTGTTGAAATACTCGAACGCCATATTGTACTCGTCCGGTCCATCCGGCGGAAGGTTGGTGTACTGATAATTCTTTTTCAGATGGCTGATCGCATCAAGACGGAATCCGCCAAGTCCCAGATCCATCCATTTTAAAATCATCTCATAAATTTCTTCCCGCAATTCCGGATTCTCCCAATTGAGATCCGGCTGCTCTTTTGTGAAGATGTGGAGGTAATACAGGTTATCATATCCCGGTACTTTCTCCCATGCGCTGCCGCCAAAAATCGACCGCCAGTTGTTCGGCTCTTTGCCGTCTTTTCCTTCCCGGAACACATAATACTTTCCGTACTTTCCAAACGGATCTTTGAGTGCCGCCTGAAACCACGCATGCCGGTCAGAGGAATGATTCACGACAAGATCCATCAGGATGCGGATGCCGCGCTTTTTTGCCTCCGCGATCAGCTCCTTCATGTCCTCCATCGTTCCAAACGACGGGTCGATATCCATGTAATCGGAAATATCGTATCCGTTATCTACCATCGGGGATGCAAACACCGGGCAGAGCCAGATGACATTGGCTCCCAGCTTTTCTATTTTGTCAAGATGACGGATCACGCCTTTCAGATCCCCGATTCCATCTCCGTTGGTATCCTGAAAACTCTTCGGATAAATCTGGTATCCAACCGTTTTGTGCCACCACTTTTTCTCCATTGCTTTTCTCCTGTTCATTTTGTTTTTATGATGCGGGCCGTTCTTTAGGTTTACCGCAAAACCTATAGTGTTTTCACTATATCACAAAAGAATGGATTGTGCTACTTTTTTCTTTTTGATTTTTCCTATGTTCGCCTTACCGTTACGGTTCACTGTTTTTTCATCAGCGGCAAAATCACGCAGGAAGCAGCTTTTCCGCCCATATGAATGGTCTGATGTGCAATTTTATTCTCCGTTTTTTCCGACCACAGCCCTTTCTGATTGCTGTGAACATGATACTGCGGGAAGTCGGAGGAGGAAACATCTACACGAATGCGGGAACCCTTTGGAATCGTGTATACAATATTCCACATAGTAATCTGCACCTCTGCCACGCTGCCCGGTTCATAGGCCCCAGCCTCTGTTTTTCCCTGCTCCAGCGTTGCAATCGAGGAACGAATGTTGTAAGCTTTTCCCTCCGGCGTCACTTCCATGATTTTCGCTGTGAATGCCGTATCCTCGCAATCACTTTCCACGAACAGACGGACGGAAGCTTTTCCGTTCAGCGTGAAAGTTTCTTCCAGCGGTTCTGATACAAAGTTCAGGACATCCTCACGATAGTCCGGTTCCGGCTGAAGATGGCTGCCGATCTGCGGCATCGTATGCAGAAGGGCTTCTCCGCCGATGCTCTCGACGGGAGTGGCCGGGTCAAACGTGTAGTTTCTCGTTTTTTCCTGTTCCGGCGCGTCTGCCCGCAATGCTTTTTCATCCAGATACAGCGTCATGCTTCCCGCAGTTCCTTCTTCTCCCAGTCCGTCGGACACGCTATCAATCCAACGGTCTGAGCCGATCTCATAGGCACGGATCCGCTGCATCGGGATTTCTTTTTGTTTCAGCGTCAGCTCAAACCATTCCAGCATCTTTGGAATTTCTTCATTCTGCGGGTGAATCACCTCTTTATCTTCAAGACAAATCTGGAAAAAGTGGTTCCATGCACCGATTTCCAGCCAGCTGTGCTGTTTCGTCTCCTCGTTCAGGCGCTCCCACGTTTTCATACTGCTGCCGTGGTGATGATCGTACCAGCCGCTCAAGAGATAGATCGGGACTTTCGTTTTTGACGGGATTTCCCGTAACTGTTTCCACCAGCCCGTCTGCCAGAGCGCATCGCCCGGGTTCGGGCTTGTGATGTATTCGCGGTAGGACGGAACACGCTGTCCCCAAAGAGCTTCATCCACCTTGACCTGCGGCAGATAGCGACAGCTTTCGCGGTAATCGGCGGACACCGGTTTTTCTGCATTTTCCATCGACCATGCGGTTAAGATATCGTGGCGGAAGCAACCTTTTTCGTAGGCTGAGGTAAAACGGTCGGTTCCATAATCTTCAAGGAACATGGCAGCAACCTTTCCTTCCGCGGCATCGGCGAAAGCCCAGCCGGTCATACTCGTGTAGGAATGGCCCCAGTAGCCTAAAATCTCGCACCATGGCTGTTCCACAAGGTAATTCATCGTGTCGATGCCATCATTCCGTTCGTTAATGTTTGGCTCCCATTTTCCTTCCGACTGCTCCCTGCCGCGGCAATACTGATAGACATACACATAACCTCTGTGTGCCAGTCCCTCGCCGTACGCACGATGGATCCGGTCATTCCCCGGGTAGCAGGTTCTGGTCAGGATGACAGGATACTTTTTTTCTTCTGCCGTGTCTTCTTTTGGAAAATAATAGATCGTGTGAAGCTTCACGCCGTCACGCATCTCGATCTGTTTTTCTTTTCTCTCAAATGCTGCATAGCTTTCGGAAACGCCGCTTTTCGCAAATTGTGCTTCTACGCGTTTTACCGCAGCCGTCATAAAATCTTCTGCCATCGCCCTATACCTCCATCTCAAGCAGTGCCATACCGAGTGTCTTTCCATGTTTGTCCAGCGCCAGCGATCTTGTGACACCGCCGCCGAGTGTCTTGTCGAGGACAAAGTTCAGCGCATGGATTCCGTCCAGTTCGTAGCGGGTTACTTTTCCGTGACAGATTTCGCGGAAGTATTCTGCTACGCGTGCTTCTGTTACTTTTTCTTTCAGCATTTCATAATTGTTCTCATCATATGGGATCACCGAAATATTGGAGATCTCGCCTTTATCTCCTGTTCTTGCATGTGCAATCTCTTTTAATTTCATCGCCTTATACCTCCCGGAATGTAACTTTTGCTTCTACTGCATCGCGCGGCACAAAAATTGAGCAGACCGAGACAACCTCGGACACCCGTTTCACAGCTCCGCCTCCTCCTGCCGGACCGTTGGTGTAGAGAGCTTCGACTTCATTTGCCAGCAGAACGGCATTTTTCCGGTCTTTCGTTCTGCCTGCGGCGCGGAGACGCACTTCACACGGAGTTCCACTTCCGATCTCCTTGGAAATTGCATCACGATACAGGGAATTGCATCCGATAAAATCAGTACGGTACTCTTCCAGTTCGATGCCTGTCAGTGCAATCCGCTTCTCCAGAATCTCCGCCGCCAGCTCCGCCCGTGCCATACAGTTGCTTCCGCCGTAGGAAATTTCACCCTCACCGATGAAGCAGTCCTTGTAGCCGACACTCACTTTCAAAGTTTCCGGTCTTCCATGCGTTGTCGCATGCTCGGCACGAACCTGGTTTTCCCCGACCTGCCGGAACGTCACCTTTGAAAAGTCCGCTGTTGCATCCGGGGTCAGGTAAGCCTTTGGGTTGTGGATTTCGTAGATCATCTGCTCTTTACAGGTATCCACACTCACCAGTCCGCCACTTCCCTCGACCTTTGTCACGGTAAATGCGCCTGTCTCGTCAATCTCAATGAGCGGGAATCCGAGTTTCCACAGGTCCGGCACATCCTTGTAGCCCGGATCCGCAAAATAGCCGCCTGTCACCTGTCCGGCACACTCCAGCAGATGGCCTGCCAGAACCGCCTGTCCCATCTGATCCGGGTTGTCGTCAATGTTCCATCCGAACTCATGTACCAGCGGTCCGATCGTCAGTGCAGGATCGGAAACGCGACCAGTAATGACAAGATTGGCACCCTCTTCCAACGCTTTTGTGATGCCTTCTGCGCCCATATAGACATTTGCGGAAATCAGAACATCTTTTTTCTCTTTTAACAGCGTGCCATCCTCCAGCACCTTCTCATTTTCATATTTGTCCAGCTCTTCTGTAATATCATCGCCGGTCACACAGGCAATTTTCAATCCTCCGACACCCAGTTTTCTGGCAATTTCACACGTCCGTTCGGCAGCAGATACCGGGTTGGCAGCTCCCATATTGGTAATGACTTTTACTTTGTTTTTCGCCATCAACGGGAGAATTTTTTCCATTCGGTAGTCGAGCAGCTGGTTATATCCCTTCGACGGATCTTTCTCTTTGTCCTGCTGTCCGATCGCAACGGTGCGCTCCGCCAGACACTCGAAAATAATGTAGTCCAGATTTCCTTTTTCCATCAGTTCCACGGCCGGCTCGATGCGGTCTCCCGCGTAGCCTGCCCCGCTTCCGATTCTGATTTTTTTCATATCCAATGGCCTCTCTTTCTTTGATCTGATGTCATTGTAACGCAGATCCATGGCAGGTACCACAAAAGGGAACCGAATTTCTAAAATTTTAGAAATCTGGTTCCCTTTTTACATGAACTGCTTTTCAGCCGGGTCGGAAAATACGGTAAAAACATCCAATGCAATAGAAATTCCGGCATTCCGTTATTATTTCTTATTCTTTCATTTTATTGTATAACGTCGCCAGCGAAATTCCGAGTTCCTTTGCCGCTTTTCGCTTCCCCTCCATATCCCGTCCGTACAGCAGCAGCGTATTTTGGATCTCCTGCCGTTCGAAGCGGCGCACCCGCTCTTCCAGCGTCATGTGAGCCTCTGATTCCCGTTTTTCAAACTGTACGAGACTCGTCACAATTGAGATGCTTCCGCGGATCTGATGCTCTTCCCAGATCGGATAAACACTTGCAAAGTATTCCTGCATTCCCTCTCTCCGCACCATTCCCTCGACCGGGATGCCGCTCCAAATAACTTCCGGAGCAATGGCAGATTTTCGGTACTCCGTGATTTTATGACCTTTCGCGATTTCAAGCGGAACGCCGATGAAATCGCTGTAGACTTGATTGAAGAACACAATCCTGCTGTGCTGATCGCAGATCAGGATTCCCTGCTGTAAAGATTCCAGAATGGAATGTACCTGCATTTCTTCTCCCTCCCACTTTCATCCATTTTGTACTCAAAAAAACACTCTCTGTGGGCTTCTTTCGTTATCACTGCAGACACCACGGGCAGCGTCGGCAAGGACTTTATCTCGTTGCCTCCGCCACAGTGCGCTCCTGCCCGGATGGCTTTTTACTTTACAGAAAAATTCAACGAAGTATCCTGTGAAGAAAAAAACGCACGGCAGGAAATCCCGCCGTGCGTCCATAGATTCTGATTTACGCTTAAATTATTTAAGAGTAACTTTAGCGCCTTCAGCCTCAAGTTTAGTTTTGAGCTCTTCAGCTTCTGCTTTGGAAGCACCCTCTTTGAGGACTTTCGGAGCACCGTCAACTACTTCTTTAGCTTCTTTCAGGCCAAGTCCTGTAGCTTCACGTACAACTTTGATAACTTTAACTTTGTTCGGGCCAACCTCTGTCAGCTCTACGTCGAACTCGTCTTTCTCCTCAGCTGCTGCTGCATCGCCTGCTGCTGCTGCAACTACAACGCCTGCTGCTGCGGATACGCCGAACTCTTCCTCACATGCTTTTACAAGATCGTTTAACTCTAATACAGATAACTCTTTGATAGCGTCAATAAACTCTGCGGTTGTTAACTTTGCCATTTTATTTTCCTCCTTGGATATTTTCTGAATAATGTTCTCAGGCTGCGTATTTCACGCTGCCCGCTTGAGGCTTAGGCCTCTGCTGCGCCGCCTTTGGACTCTGCGATCTGGTTGAGGACGCGAGCCAGGTTTGCGATCGGGGACTGGATGCTTCCAAGCAGTTTGCCAAGAAGTTCTTCTCTTGACGGAACGTTTGCCAGTGCTTCCATTCCAGCTTTGTCGTAGTAGTTTCCTTCTACAACACCAGAAACCATCTCCAGCTTCGGAGCGGTTTTTGCAAATTTAGCGATGATTCTTGCCGGAGCTGTTGCATCGTCCTTGCTGATTGCGATAGCGTTTGTGCCATCCAAGTCTTTGGTAAGAGACTCGAAAGCAGTACCAGCGAATGCACGTTTCATCATTGTATTTTTGTATACTTTGTAATGAACGCCTGCTTCTCTTAACTCTTTACGCAGCTGAGTATCCTGAGCAACGGTTAATCCGCTGTAGTTTACCAGCAGCACGCACTGTGCGCCTTCTACCTGTGCGCTGATCTCTTCCAGGACCGGCTTCTTCAGATCGATTTTTGCATTGATTGCCATGATTGCACCTCCTTGTAGTATTTCGTACCTACGCTTTGGAAGTATAAAAAAGCTCTTCGCGAAGATTGGCGAAGAGATCTCAAAATTCCATAACATGAACCTTGTGTAACTTCTCCTCGGCAGGCGTTTGAAACTTACGCCTTGCGGCACCTGCTGTCTTCGGCGTGATACAGGTGGTATGATATCATATGTGAGGCGGGTTGTCAAGATCAAAATAGACTTTTTTCATATTTGTGCAACTTCATCAAAATATACGTTCTATTTTTTCAAACCGTTTCTTCCTATACCATGTTATACTTACGTTGTTGTCGCCTCCCAAACTGGCAACAGGAAGGGGGTGAGCGCATGTCTATACTTATTTCTCTTATCGTTTCCGTTGTAGCAGGTGTAATCAGCTACTATATCTGCAAGTGGCTAGACGGAAAACATGGTGACAATTAGCACAGGCGGATGCCCTTCCGTAAAATAGGGAAGAACCCCCAGCAGTTGCCGCTGCTGGGGGTTCGCTTTGTGAACACATGTCACTTATTTCTCTTATTAGCTACATATACTATATCATATGCCGAATCGAATTTCAAGATTCCTCTCCCACATTTTTATTTCACTTTCACCAGTCGCACAGCCATATACGGTCTTGACGGCATGTCGATCGTGAATTCTCCGCTGTGGCGGCCTGCCGGGGTGATGGTCATGTTCCAGGTGTCGATGACTTCCACATCAAACTCCTGGCCTTCCGGCATGTGGAACGGGCGACGGCATGGGCGGTTGGCTCCGAAATAGTACATGATACAGTCTTTTCTCGGATGGCTTGCGCCGTTCGTGCAGCAAGTCTCATCAAAGAATGCCGGAAGCGGCTCCATATAGCCTCCGTTTTCTTCCATAATGTCCAGCAGGAACTGAATACGCGCCGGGCTGCCGCCCCTCAGCTCTCCGCCGTGTGACCACCAGATCACACCGTTTTCATTTTCATACGTCTCGCCGTGCTGGCCATATCCACCTCTGGTATATGCCTCCCAGAACCGGCGTGTCATCTCCTCGCCGCTGATATTTCCCCAGCCGAACGGAAGATTTCCTTCATATGCAATCTCATCGAGTACGCACGGTTTTCCATACTGCGGGCGCCAGATTTCCACATTTTCTGCGGTACGGTACAGATCGATTCTCTGCAGACTGCAGTGCGTGATCCATCCCCTGGAATGATCGTACATGGTCATACAGTTGTGAATGGAGCGCAGATGGCGGTACGGATCCTGACGGCAGACGGTTTCTGCATTGGACTCCCACTCGGATACTGGTTTCCAGCGGAACAGGTCAAATTCATTTGCCATAGCCCACCATACATTGTGGTATGCACTGAAACGGTTGACAACGTATCTTAAATAAAAGTTCTGCTGCTCCAGATTCATGCGGGAATAGCCCCAGCGGTCGTACGGATGGAACAGAATCAGATCGGCCTGGATTCCCATGGTGCCAAGGCGTGCGATCGTGTTTTCAATGTGTTCAAAATAAGAAGGATTCGGACGGGTATAATCCCATACTTCATCCGGGTTTTCGATCATGGCATCAATGCCGCCGAACATATTGCGCGGCGCTTTTTCCAGCTTCTCTGTCTCAAAGTCAGACGGAGACCACGGAGAATTTTCACAAATTTCAAACGGATACTGTGCCGGCTCTTTTAAATTGTAGACATAGTGCTTCGGGAAAACGCAGAAGCGGATCTTATTAAACGGAGAAGCAGCAAGGCTTTCATACGTTTTCTCCTGAGTCTCCTTACTCTGCAGCTCCCACACATAGCAGGTCGTACCGCACGGGTAGTATTCCTTTCCGTCATCGTAAGCAAAATGGTAGGTGTTTGCTACCCGAACCGGACCGTGGCAGTTTTCATCGACTGCGCTGACCTCCACCGTCACCTTCGCCTCATCGCCCCAGCTTGTTACTGCGGTAATCTCATACGTTCCTTCGCAGGATGGCATAAAGCGAAGCTTGTATACGCCGTTTCCATCATAAAAGCCCTCGGCATGCTTTTCCTCTGCCTGGCCTGCCATCGTTCCTTTCACCCACTGCTCCGCGAACGGATTTCCCTCGGACGGTCCCCGGAAAACCAGTTCTGCAATTCCATATCGTTTTACATATTCGGTATAAGACTGTAACATACGTTCCACCTTTCTGAAATAAGTATTGCTTCGTATCGTGATAATTTAATTTTACTAAATGCATTTTGAATAGTCAATCTTTTTAAATTAAACTTTTAAACAATGATTCAGTTGTTTTTTTATCACTTTTGCCGATATCTATTTCTTTTTTCCTTGTATTTATTGACGTTTTTTCACTTTTATTGTAAACTTTCCCATAGAGTCTGCCGGACCTTTTGCTGAACAGTTCCGGCATTTTCTTTTTATCTGGCTCAAAATTCAGCATATATCTAACATGTACAGGAGAGGAGATGGTCCTTTGAAAAAACGCTTTTCCAAAATTTCCATACACTCACTTGGTTTTCGTATTTTTGTTCTGCTTGCAGTCATGATCGTCCTTTTTTGCGCGCTTGTCGCGTACAACAACACAGCCGCTTTCGGTCTGATGCTTGAGCGGATCCATGAGAACTCGGAAAATACACTGGTTCTGTACCAGAAAAGCCTGGATGAAAATCTTTCCCGCACGGAAACCTACCTCTATGTTTTCGCATTAAATGATGCCGATCTTCTTTCCCTCCGCGCAGCAGAACCACAGACAACCAACTGGTATATCACATTAAACCGAATCAAAAAAAGCTTTGAAAACGCAACGCCAAACTATACCGTAGACGGCTTTTTCTGCTATCAGGAAGCCACAGATGCCCTGGTCCTCTATGACCAGACCACCAACCCGACACCGTTCCTCTGGAACTATATCCGTGAAATCGCCAAAACAGAGGATCCGTCCTCTGTATGGAATCTCAACGAAATCAACGGGAAATATTACCTTGTCCGTATTCTGAACCTGAACGGATATCTGCTCGGCGCGTACATTTCCACGGATACACTCCTTGGCACTCTGGTCGATACAAAAACGCAGGACAGTCTTCTGTATTTTTCCGATGGTCCCCTTCTTCTGCGCACCCCGTCAAACGATGTCTGCCTGGAGGCTCCCCGCTTGAAATGGCGACGATATTCTTCCTACGACATTGATGGAACCTCCTGGATGGCTGTTTCACATGAACTGAACGAAACACCGCTGTCGCTGACCCTGCTTTTAAAGGCTTCGGAATACACCAAATATCAGAGCAGCTTTTATCTTCTCGCCCTGATCGTTTCGCTCGGTCTGTTCGTAATCTGGCTGCTCCTGTCTGCTTCCCTGCACCGCTGGGTTCTTCACCCGGTTCACATGCTGACGCATGCGCTGGAACAGCTCCGCGGCGGTGATCTCAAGGTGCGGATTCCGGATGACGCTATGCTCGACGAATTCCGGAAAATGACGACCGCTTTCAACGATATGGTCGAAGAGATCGATGATCTGAAAATCGCGAATTACGAAAAACAGCTCGCCCGTCAGAAGCTGGAAGCGCTTTACCTGAAGCAGCAGATCACGCCGCATTTTATGATCAACTGCCTGAACACCATTTATCAGCTGACTGAAAATAACCATGCGGACCTGGCACGGCAGATGCTTCAGAACCTGAGTGTACATCTGCGCTATACGCTTTCCTCCGGCCAGACCGTCTCGCTTTTAGAAGAGCTAAACCTTGTAAAAAACTACGTGGAGCTTTCCTCCATCCGCTATCCCGGCGCGCTGCGCCTGCTCCCTTCCTGCGAAGAATCGCTGCAAAATGCAACGGTTGTGCCGCTTATACTCCTGAACTTTGTGGAAAACACGATCAAATATGAGGTCGTTATGGGGAAAGTGCTGGACATGCATATCGATATCACCGCGCAGGAAGAAAATCAGTGTACCCGTCTTCATATCTGTATCTGGGATACCGGATGCGGTTTTTCCGAGGATATACTTGCCGTGCTGCAAAAGCTTGATACCTATGTAAACTCCGAGCAGGAACACATCGGCATCACAAACGTGGTGCTCCGCCTCCGCCAGATTTTTCCCGACGCAGCTTTTGCTTTTGGCAACCGCCCCGGCGCAGGCGCTCAGATTACCATTGATTTTCCTTACGTTCCCTTTTTCCGCATCGACGGATAACCGGAACAGCTAAAAATATGTTTTGGGAGGTTATTATGAACCTGTTAATTGTAGACGATGAATATTATACCGTCGAAAGCATTTCCAACAAAATCCGCACACTACGGCCGGACTTTTTTGAGATTTTCTGTGCCTACAATCTGACACAGGCATTGGAAGCCTTTTCCGCGCATCCGATTGATCTGATGATTTGTGATATCGAGATGCCCGGCGGTTCCGGCCTCGAACTGCTGGACCAGATCCGCCAGGCACACTACGAAACCGTCTGCATTTTTCTGACCGCCTATGCAAAATTTGAATATATTTCCCGCGCTATGAAGCTTTCCAGCAGTGACTATCTGTTGAAGCCGCTGGACGACCATGCTCTTCTGGAAGCTCTTGACAAAGCCTGTGCGCAATGTGAAAAGCAGCAGAAGGACCACGTCAACACCCTTCATGCCAATTACTGGAAGGAAAGTGAGCTCCCGCTTGCGGAACAGTTTTTCCTCGACCTGTTAAATGGCAGTATTTCCTCTGCTCCTTCCGAAGTGATGGATGAAATCCGCTATCGCCGTCTGAATGTCGAACTGATTCATCAGCCCTTCTGTCCGCTTCTGATCCAGACCGGACAGACGAACTCCTTTTCTCCGACCGACAACCGTACCCTGTATGAATTTGCCTTAAAAAATATTGCCCGGGAATATTTTTTTGAACCCGGCGAGCTGCCGCTGACGATCCGTGTGCTTGATGGTTTTTATCTTCTGCTTCTCCCGGCCTCCACACACTCTCGGGACGCCGTGATTGGCCGATGTCGTCAGGCCCTGACCGACTTTGTGACACACTTTCCGTTCTCGATCAACTTTTTCGTTGATCAGAAGGTCTGTCTCCCGGAAGACCTGCGAAAAGCTTTTCTTTCCATGAAAGCCTTCGCCGGAAAGAACGTCACCTACGAAAATCACGTTTTCGATCTTGCCGCTGAAACCGAAGCTCCTGTTCAGACGCCTTTTCAGCCGATTCCATCTGACCGCTGGTCCGATCTTCTCACATCCGGAAAAACGGAACAGCTTCAGATTGAGATTTTTGCTTTCTTAAATCAGATGAAGAGTTCCGGCACCGCTACGCGGGAATTTCTGACCGGCTTTTACTATCAGTTCCTGCAGCTGCTGTTCCGCCAGATGGATCATCCGGGCAGCGAAGACGAAGCCTTCCGCCGCCAGATTACCGTTGCTTCCCCGGAGCATACCTTCTCCTCGTTTGGTGCTTTACGAGAATGGATTTCCAACAGTCTTCTGCTGTTCATACAAAGCCGTCAGGCAGCCGCTTCCCAGGACACGGCTGTTGCCACCGTGAAAGCATATATCGAATCGCACCTCTCCGACGAGCTGGACCGCGATACGCTTGCAGCCATGGTATACCTGAACGCCGATTATCTGTCCCATCTCTTCAAAAAAGACACGGGAAGTTCTCTCATCAACTACGTCATCGATCGCCGGATTGCGCGCTCCAAGGAGCTTCTCGCAAAGGGCGAAATGAGCATCCGCGACATTGCCATCACCTGCGGCTTCCAGAATATTTCGTACTTCTCCCGCCAGTTTAAAAAATCGACGGGCATGACACCACGGCAGTTTAAAAATTAAAAAAATCCGGTTTTCCTTTTGCATATCGGAAAGCCGGATTTTTGGGAGTCACTCACATTTTTTTTGTCAGCCCTTCACGCCGCCAAGGGTAATACCTTTTACAAAGTTTTTCTGAATGAACGGATAAATGATCATGATCGGCAGAATACCAAGAGCTGCCATCGCCATACGAACCGTTCCGGATGGAATCTGGGAAAGACCTTCGCCTGCCTGCGCCATGTTGTTGGCATTCTGCGTCAGTGCCTGAATATTCTGCATCAGACGGTTCAGCAGGTTCTGGATACTGTAAAGATCCGTTCTCTTTGTCAGATAGATATAACCATTGTTCCAGTCGTTCCAGTAAGCGATACCGGAGAACATGGCAACGGTGGTAATAATCGGCTTGGACAGCGGAATTGCGATCTTCCACATAGTCTGGAACTCGTTTGCACCGTCAATATAGGCAGCCTCGAGAATTTCATCCGGCACACCGGTGACAAAGTAGCTCTTCATCAGAAGAACGTTGAATGCGCTCATCATCAGAGACGGAACCAGCAGTCCGAAGAATGTATCTTTCACATGAAATACGGTTGTGTAGTTGATATAGGTCGGTACAAGGCCTCCGTTGAACAGCATGGTAAAGAACACCAGAAAGGTCAGGACATTTCGTCCCGGCAGACCTTTTTTCGAAAGACCGTAGGCCAGACAGGTTGTCAGGGCAAGGCTGCAGACAACGCCGGTTGCGGTCAGGATAAAGGACATTCCGTAGGCTTTGATTACCATGGAGCTGCTGGATGTGAATACCCACTCATAAGCGTAGGTACTCCACTTTTCCGGCAGGAAAGAGTAGCCATTCTGTAACAGGGTTGCATTGTCAGTCAATGAGGAAATGAACATCAGCAGAATCGGAATGATCGCGAGCAGTGTCAGGATTGTCATGATCAGATGGCCGAAAAAGCTATAAATTTTATCTTCTCTTGTTTTCATACCGTTCCTCCTAGATCAGCGCGCTGTCGCGGTCAATTTTACGTACCAGCAGGTTGGCGCCAAGCACCAGAATAAATCCTACGATCGACTGGTAAACACCTGCTGCGGCAGACATCGAAACATTGCCCATCTGAAGCAGTCCGCGGTATACGTAGGTATCAATTGTGTTTGTTGTGGAATACAAAGCTCCCTGGTTCATCGGCACCTGATAAAAGAGACCGAAGTCAGAGTAGAAAATTCTTCCGATTGCCATCATGGTCAGCATGATAATGGTCGGACGCAAAAGCGGCAAGGTGATATATTTGATCTGCTGCCATCTCGTTGCACCATCGATCTTGGCTGACTCATAGAAGGATTTATCAAATCCCATCAGTGTTGCCAGATACACAATACAGTTGTAGCCAACCGACTTCCATGCACTGACAAAAACCAGGATAAACGGCCAGTATTTCGGTTCCGAATACCAGGAAACCGGATCTTTTCCCAGCGCCTTTAAAATCGTGTTGTTAATGAATCCGTTTTCTACACTGAAGAATGCAAAAACAAGATATCCGATGATAACGGTGGAGAGGAGGTTCGGAAGAAGGATTGCACTCTGGTAAACTTTCTTCCGTTTTCCTTCCAGTTCACTCAAGACAATAGCTACTGCGATTGCCAGTGTTGTATTGATTACAATGAAGGCTACGTTGTAGAGAATCGTATTTCGTGTAATAACAAAGGCATCGCTTGTCGTAAACAGATATTCAAAGTTTTTCAGTCCTACCCATGGACTTCCGTAGATGCCTCTTCCGGCATTGTACTGTTTGAATGCAATCACAAGACCCGGCAGAGGCATGTAATTGTTGATAAACAGATAAATGAGACCCGGCAGCATCAGAATATAGATCGGCAGAAAACGTACAAATGTTTTTCGTCTTTTCTGGCTCTTCTGACTTTTCACTCTTGCCATGTTTTTCCTTCTCCTTTTTTCTTATCCGCAGCCGGTCATGACGCGTTCCGGTTTTGACAGATTTTTCTCTTCTTACAACCTGCGCCGTCCTGTTTTTGGGACGGCGCAGTCATTCTTTGATCTAAATTCTTAAACTTTATTTGTTTGCTTCCTGCCACGCTGCAAGCTGTGCCTTTTTCTCGTCGATAATCTTCTGGAGGCCTGCAGTCATCATCTTATCATTCATCTCAGCAATTCCGGTCTCCGGGTCTACAAAGCCGTACTCTACGCTGGTCTGATACTCGTTGTATACGTTCTGTACTGCTGTGAGCTCGTTTGCCACATTTGTGCTGTCAAAGGAGAAACCGCTTGCTTTGGAAACCTTTGCATTGGTGTTAAACTCTTTCATCTCTGTCCACAGATCCGGATCATTTCCTTCCCATACATGGGTCAGGAACTGGTTCGGCATCATCCATCCCATGGAATGATTCCATCCGGAGTTGGATGCATCTACACCGTCTGCATAAGTAGCAAGTCCGTCATCGCCAATTTTATAATGTGTTCCCTCGATGCCCCATGCCAGAAGGTTTGCGATATCGGCATTTGTGTAGCACTCATTCAGGAATTTCATGGCTGCTTCTTTATGCTGTGCAGAGATCGGAATGGTCCAAGGCATACTAGCCACAGATGTGGAACTGATATAGTCATCCAGCGTCTGGAAGATGGTCATATCGCGACCGGTCAGTGTAGTCTCCTGCGCTTTGATGCCAGGCTTTCCGCCTGTGGTATAGCTCATCAGAGTTCCGGCTTTTACAAGCTCTCCGACTGCTGTTGTATCGGTCGATGCATCGGCACTGATATAGCCTTTCTGATTGTAGTCATACAGTCTTGCACAATAATCCTTGTAGAAATCGCTCTCAAAGAGATTTACAACATCAAGGTTCTGGCCATAGTCAAGCAGCACACCGAACACATTTCCTCCAAGGGAGTCTACGTTAGAGAACTGCGACATAGAACCTGTTGTCGGACGATAAACCTCTTTGTCCGGATACTTCTCATGCAGCTGTGCATAAATGTCATTTAATTCATCCAGACTGATTTTTACGATCTCATCGTCTGTGTTTGCTTCGTAGCCAATACCATCGAGATACTCGGTTGCGATCGCTGCGCATCCACGTCCCTGTGCAATGTCTCGGTTACTTGGAAGTCCATATAAAACTCCGTTTACACGGCAGGCATCTACATTTTCCTGTCCAACCGCATCAATAATTCCCTGTCCGTAAGTCTGAATCAGATCATTTTCTTCCAGGTCGGAGAGGTATCCCTGCTGAATTCCGGTTGCATATGGGAAACCTACACATGCAAGTACATCAATTTCCTCATTTGCGGAAAGAGCCAGCGTCGTATTCTGATTAAAGGACCCAAAATCGGTAATGGAAAGCTCAATTTCAACACCAATCTTATCTCTTGTGATATCATTGATGGCTTCCTGTACTTTCTCCGTATCTGCCGGAGCACCCGTCCAGGTCGGGAAGCTTACGATGATTTTTTCCACTTCTCCGCTTCCGTTCTCTGCTGTACTGGATGCGGTACTCTTATCCTTAGAATCTGTCTTTCCGGAATCTGAACTTCCGCCGCTGCTTCCGCATGCAGCCATGGAGCATGCCATAATGGATGCCATGAAAATCGCTGCTACTTTCTTTTTCATTCTTTCGTCCTCGCTTTTTATCTTTTTGTCTTGCTGCTTTATTTCGTTTCTGAGTTTCAGCCGTGACTCATTTGATGATCTTATTATATCTGCTTTCTTACCTCCAAAAAAGAACAATCCTGCGATGAATTTGCACTTTTCTGCGGTTTCTTTCCGCATTTTGTATAGTTTATGATCACTTTTCAGTTTTTTCTATACATTCTGCTATCAGCATCCAGTCTCCCGCCGCCGGTTTCTTTGGCATAATGCACGACTTTCCACGCACTTCCACCTGGATTTCTGCTTTTTCTGTCTGTCCCGTTCTCGGATCAAACCAGGAAATTGCATAGATTCCGTCGCAAAGGCCTGCGAGCGGTGTACTCGTGCCATCCATCTCTCCGTAATAAATCAGTGCTCTTGTTTTATCCCGGCTGATCGTGGCAGTCGCAAGCTTATTGACAAACGGGCTGATACTCTCCTCTGCTTCTGCCGGATCGTAAGGCACCATCTCCTCAAAATGATGTTCCTCATAGAAACGTTTCAGATATCCCATCTGTGCGCCTCCGGGGCCGTCAATGGCTTTCGCCCAGGTGATGCCAAATTTGTTGAATGCATTAAAATCCGGGTTGATGTCACTTACCTCCCAGATATTATCCCAGATTCCCTGCGCACCGTACGTATAGCCGCAGCCGCCGGTCTGGACTGCCATATATGCCACGCGGCGCAGCATTGCATCGGTGCAGAGCCGGGTTCCGTTTTCTTCCAGTGTGGAACAGTATTCATACAGAGACTCTCCTTCAATGAACGGTTTTGTTCCGTGTTCCTTCCAATAGGTACGGTACCAGGACGGATTGATCGGAAAATCGCCGTGTCCGGCCTGATTCAGCACAAAATCAAACCACGATTCGTCATAATAGTAATCTGCAAACGGACGCTCATTCGTATAATGTGCGGTCTGCAGTGTTCCATATCCGTCCATTTTTTCCACATACTTTGCGACCTCGCGCCAGCCTTTGATGGCTGTTTCCCGCGGCTTTCCCGGGAAGTAGCCTGCCACTTCGCCTGCCAGCGTCCACACAACCGGAAGGGCGCCATAGCGGGCAATGATATAGCGCGCCAGATGTTTCTGGTGCTCCACACCCTGCTCGATCGAGCCGGACCAGGCAAAACCGAGCGCGTTGATAAAGCCGAGGTCAGCGAGATACTGCATGCGGCGGTCGAGTTCGTTCTAGTAAAATGCCACATCCGGCACATCATCTGCGGCATCCGTTTTCCAGTAACGGCTCTTGTGCTCCTTCCAGCTGTCGCTTCGAAGGTTTGTCTGATAAACGTTATAACCCTGTTCCTTCCTGCGGTCCGCCATGCCGCGGAACATGCTCGTCATCTGTGGATGGTTCGACTCGTCCCACCGCTCACCAAAGGCAAATTCCCAGTGCGTATCGCCGAGCCAGAAAAACGGTGTTCCGTCTGCATACGTCAGATATCTTCCTGATGGATGCACTTTCAGAAATCCGTGCTGATAGATAGCAAGATTTCCTTCGTATGGAATACATTCGATCGTTCCCTGCACTCCGGAAAGTCCCGTCTCCTCCGGTGCTTCCAACCTATAACTCCACATTCCGGTTTCGGTCGGCGCAAAGGCAATCCGATAGGTATTTCCGCCGTCCCAGTATGCTTCTCTTCTGATCCTTCTTCCCGACGGTCCCGTAAAAACACTCCAGATGGAAACATCGAGGAATGGATTGTTGTATGTTTTCTTGCTCTCAAATGATAAAATAATTTGTCGCCACTGTTCTGCTTTCATCCCCATTTTATTTTCTCCTTTATCTGCGCAGAGCGCGCCCGGTTTTTTTCGGGCACGCTCCTCGAATCTGATTTTACTGTAACTGTTTATTGTTTTTTATTCCAGTCCGCGTTTCTTTGCAAGCTGCACGGCAATCTCAACCAGCTCCGCCGCATCCTCGCGGCAGACAAAGCCTTTCGTTACCTGCTCTTTCGTGTTTTTCTCCGCCATTTCCCGGTAATGTGCCAATGTTCCGTACAGCTCTTTTATCATTTCTTTCGAAAACGCCTGCTGATAACCGAACAATCCTTCCTTTTCCGATTCCGGATCCAGGAAATTCTGGCCTTTTTCAATGTCGCTGGTATTGCTGTATCTTCCGGTTGGATAGTCAAGGAGGCAGGTACGCAGTCCACCGATCGTATTTCCGAACGCATCCTTTTTGTTTTCTCCGTCGCTGTCAATCGCAATCCGGTCACAGTGCGCCGGAGCTGCGCCTGTCCGTACCCAGGTAAAGAGATTCCGAAATGCTGCCGCAAAAAGAATCTGGGACGGATAGTCGTTTCCTTCCTCATTTTTTCCCATATAGAATGGCAGATGGTTGATCCGCACCAGATCCGGATCGTTCTGATAGTAGTCCACATAGCTATAGGAAGTGTCATGGCTTGCACCCGTCACATCATACTGGCGGAACAGGAACTCCGGATCATCGCTGTCCTGCTGGGCAATGCGCCATGCTTCCATTCTTCCGTTTTCACTCTCCGTCTGCACAGCGATAAACGGCTCGCGCGCCTTTTCCACACGTGTCAGACTGTAATGGTACGGAGCCATGGTTTCATACTGGTTGACCGGAATACCAAGGGAATGGACTCCTCCTCCGGAAAGGTAGCCATCAAATACACACGCACCGCGTGCCACCTCCGGACGATACGCAAAGCTGTTCAGATAGCGGAACAGATACGAACCCGACTGTGACCAGCCCGTCAAATAGACGTATTCTCTCTTATATTCCCGAATCGGATTCTGCTCCTCATCGCCGCGCAGCAGCCACGCCAGGTCTGTCAGCATGTCCCAGAAAAGACCCGTTTCGTAATCATGATTCAGATCGCCGAGTCCGCCTGTGACCTGCAGTCGCTCCGAGAACGGCACATCCGGCGTCGGGTTAGCCCAGGAAAGACAGCCGTAACGCTTTTCATCAAACTCTACCATTTTTGCGATCGTATTCGGTTTGCTTGTGATTCCCACATAGATATCTCCGTCCCGCACAAATTTCTTCCAGCCGAGAATCCACATGCGGTCAATCTCCATAAAACTCGTTGGATTGATGATCTCCACTACAACGTTTCCGCTGCATTTTGCAGTGTCCTGCGGTGCGCGGACAATGATGCGGTTTGTATACGGCGCATCCGCAGTGCGCACACGGACGCCGCCGCGCTCGTCTGCAGTCTCATAGACGTTGGCCGTTCCACACATATAATATTCCTTCTCCACATAGCCGCGCTCCGACAGCTTCAGGTAACGCTCCGCACTGGCAAACGGATAGCTTTCTTTCGTTACCGGAATCTCCTCAAGTCTTGTAATCATCTCGTAAAACCTCCCTTTTTCCTTGTATGATTTTATTATTCCATACGGCTCCAATACGAAAAACAACGATTCTGCTGTTTTTTGACACTTTTCTGCTGTTTCTGTTTCGATCAGACTTTTTCCGTTCCGAAAACAAAAACACAGAAAAAGCATCTCTGTGCAACTTTATCTCTGATTTGTACTTTTTCTTTCGGAATGTCTGTAGTAGACTGGTATTGTCGGGCAGAAAAAAATTCTACTATTCCCAATACCGTCTTTTCTGCCCATGCAAACAACTGTACTCTCAAGCTTTTTCTGTACCTGATTTTGTGAGATGATTTTTGTCAGTCGCAAAAGCAAATGCAGAAAGACTCTGAGCGTACATTCCGTACAAAAGGAGGGTTTTTACAAATGAACGGAACTTATTATACCATTACCGAAGTTTTTGATTTCGGTCCGCATATTTCGAAAGTAATTCTGGATTACGGAAAAAGCATGAAAGGTGCGGCTCCGTCACCGGAGCAGTTTACGGTACACGTTACCCGCACTTCCACCGAGGGCGAGGATTTTGTATGGCCGAATTTTATGGGCGACAAACCTGATGACTCGATGGACGGAACTCGCCGCGTTTCGAACGTTTACGTTTCTGACAAAACCGGTGTATCGTGCGAGGACGGCACCTGCCTGACGCTGGAGCTGCCGTGTTTTATCATGGAAGGAATCGGCTCGATCATCAAATTCAACGGTAATTTTAATGTATTTGTCAATGTCGCTTACGATGTGACACAAGTCTCTGAAATTGCAACAGACGATGGTGCCATTTCTCCGCAGACGTTCGACGTAGACGGCGAAAACCGCGTCATCTACGGTGAATGGCTCAAAGAAGACCGCTACGAGGATCCGCAGATTCCGCTCTCTTACGTTTACTACGAGCCGGAAATGGATGTGGATGAGAAAATCCCGCTGATCATCTGGCTGCACGGCGCTGGTGAAGGCGGACAGGAGCCGCCGATTGCAGCAATTGGAAATAAAGTTGTAAACCTGATTTCCCCAAAGGTTCAGAAAATTTTCGGCGGCAAGACCTACCTGCTCGCTCCACAGGCTCCAACCATGTGGATGGATGACGGAACCGGCGAATATACCAAAGACGGTTCTTCCAAATATACCGAAGTTCTCGATGCCCTGATCGGTGCTTTCGTGGATGCCCATCCGCAGATTGACCGCTCCCGCATCTACATCGGCGGCTGCTCCAACGGTGGCTTTATGACCATGAAACAGATCATTTTCAACCCGTCCCGCTACGCTGCCGCATATCCGGTCTGCGAGGCTCTGGCGGATGCATTTATCTCCGATGAAGACATCCTGAAGCTCAAAGATCTGCCGATCTGGTTTACACACGCAAAAACCGACCCCGTTGTCGTTCCGGATGACTTTGTCGTTCCGACCTATGAGCGTCTGGCAAAGGTCAACCCGAATGCACACTTTACCTACTGGGACAAGGTACTCGATCACACCGGAACCCAGAAAAATGCAGACGGCACCCCATTCGAATACATCGGCCACTGGTCCTGGATCCCGATGCTGAACGATGAGTGTGTCCTCGATTATGACGGCAAACCGGTTATGACGAACGGAAAAGAGACTCCGATTCTGGAGTGGATGGCTGCACAGAAAAAAGCATAACACAGCACTTGCCGGATTCTCCGCCTACGGCGGATTGTTGCAGTGAAAAAACAGATGGTATGAAATCGGACTTCAAAGCTGATTTCATACCATCTGTTTTTGTCTGTTCTTGTCTTTTTTCTCTGTTCCGTTTGATATCATCAACCGTGCAAGTCGGCTGATCTTTTTGAAAAGCTCTTGCCCCTACTGTTCTTTTCTTTTCAGCTCTTCATAGAATTTCTGCAGCACATAAAATGCCGGTTTGCGGTACTTTTTGTCCTCAGAGAGCAGCCCCTTCCGGTTATAATATTTCTGGATCAGGCTTGTTCTGCGCGGGCAGCGGAAGTCGTAGAGAATCCAGGGGGTCATGCCCTTGATGTAGTCAATGTTCCGCAGCGTTGCAATCTGTTTTTCGTACACATCCGCCTGGCACTCCTCGGTTCCTTTGTCCGAGATGGTTCCATGGTGATGCGGCAGCGCGTCTGCGCCGAACTCCGTTACGATAACCGGCTTGTCCGGCTGGCTGTTTTCCATCAGTGCCGGCAGCATCGCAAAATCCGGGGTGTACCAGCCGCAGTACTCGTTGATGCCGATGATGTCAAGGTATTCCATCAGACGGTCCTCAATCTTATTTTTCGTAGCATTAACCAGGCAGGCCGCAGACACCATTCGCGTCTCATCCTCCCGATGCGCGCATTCTGCCAGTACGCTCATGAATTTCAGCCGTTCATCCGTATCGGCATTCTCATTTCCGACAGACCAGATGATCACGCTCGCGCGGTTCCAGTCACGGTTGATGAGTTCGCGGAGCTGATTCTGGGCATCCTCATATGTTTTTTCACGTTCAAAACGAATTGCCCAGTAAACCGGAATTTCCTCCCACAAAAGAAGCCCAAGCTCGTCGGCGAGTTTTGCCATTTCTTCGTTATGCGGGTAATGTGCAAGGCGCATGAAGTTGCATCCCAGTTCTTTCGCAATGCGGATATTTTCGATCCGTTCCTCTCTTGTCAGGCCTTTTCCGTTTTCCACGCTGTCTTCGTGGCAACTGATACCACGCAGGAAAACGGGCTCTCCGTTCAGCAGAATGTCTCTGCCGTTCACGCGAATTTCACGAAAGCCGACCCGGTCGCTGACGGTATCGGTTCCACAGGTTACTTTTACATCATACAGCTTCGGTTTTTCCGGTGTCCAAAGCTCCGGTTTTGCATCAAAAACAACTTCTCCGGCTCCGTTTTCCAGCTGGATTTTCCGGCTCACGCCAAGCTCCTCGATGACAAGCTCTGCCTTGGCTGTCATTTTTTCCGACAGTGTCACTTTCGCCATAACATGTCCAAATGTTCCGTCCGGCACAAGCGCAATTTTAAAAGTTTTGATATGGCATTTCGGAACACGGATCAGTGCGATATCGCGGTATACGCCGCAGTAGTTGAACCAGTCGGTATTCTCGGTCGGCACCTGCTCCGGCCGTCTCGTTCCGTCAACTGCAAGCACGATGCGGTTCTCCGCTTTCAGGTATTCTGTGATATTCCAGAACGCCGGTGTCGATCCGCCGCGATGCATACCGACGTATTTTCCGTTTAAGAAAACGCGGCACAGATAATTGGCTGCGCCCACTTTCAGAAAGACTGTTTCCTCTCTTTCTGCGATATAGGAAAATTTTCTCGTAAAGACCATGCTTCCCTCATACAGGAGATACGTCGGATCGATGGTATTCCAGCTGCACGGAAGCTGCATCACCGGCCACTCGTCAAAGGAATAGTCGATTGGCACAGTGAAGCCTTTTTCGTCGCGGTATCTCTCTTTGTACCATTTCTGGCGCAGACAGGTATCGTACTGATCGACTGCATAATGCCAGCCGCCGTTCAGCAGCTCCTCTCTTCTTCCCCCTTCAAATATCATCGTGTCCACTGTGGCAAATCCCGTTTCGTACTGTTCGGTATAATCCTCGAGATGGATATCCGACATATACTTTTTCTCTTTTTTTGCTTCCATAAACTTTTCCCTCACTTCTCCAAACGATCCGAAACACGCTCTGCGAGTTTCTCAGGGTATCGCGGCAGTCGCCGGGTCTCATGCAGACACGGACTTTGGCGCGGCGCCACCCATTCCTTGTTTTTATTATAACGCTTTCACAGGAAAAATCTATGGTCAAAACTGTTGAGGATATTGCAAAAATTGCGGTACCGCTTATTTTTCTTCGTTTTCGTTCTTTCCTTCCGCCGCCATCTGCCGCTTCCTCCGTGTCACAAGGCCACCGATCCGTCCCGTTTCTTTTGCCGTGAGTGATCGCCAGCCGTCATTCAGCACGCGTTCTAAAAGCCCCAGCTCACCTGCGATTTCGTATTTCATTTTCTCCTTCTCCGTCATATGTTCCAGATCAATTTTCTTCTGCCTTGCCATTTTTTCTGCACTCCTTTTCTCTGCATTTTTGCTTTATCCAGAGTGTAGACACTTTTTTCCGGCCTTATACATCCTGTTGTCAAACGGATATTCGCAATCCGCTTCGCAGCTTATCTTTTCATCCCTGCTTTCGAAATTCCCCCCCCCGAAGGCAGGAATCTTTTATCTGCCGCCACATAAAAAACCTCGCTTTTTGAAATACGGTCCGGTTTCCCATTCCGTTTTTTCAAAAAGCGAGGTCCTTTTCTTTATTTCTATTCTATGTTCCTATCTCCTCACTCCGGCGTCTCTCCGAGCCCGCTTTTAATTGCGGCAACGGCCGCCTGAAGTGCTTCCTCTTCATCCTCCCCGCTGCTGCAGATCTCAATGGTTTCTCCCTGCTTGATTCCTGCAGCTACGATACTCAAAATACTCTTTAAATTAACCGTTCCCAGCATCCCGTTGTTTTCATAGGTAAACGACATGGCAGATTTGTACCGGCTTACACTGTTTGACAAATTTACCGCATTTAAAAGATGCAGACCTGACGGATTGACAATCGTTACTTTTTCACTTACCATCTTATGTTCCACCTGTCTTTCCTTCGTATTCTACTTATTATATCACAATAACACAGTTTTGTTAAAACAGTTTGAATATTCCGTTAGATACTTTTCAATTCTTTCCTCTTACTCAGCTGACTGAAGAACAGGTAATAAATAAAGTATGCAATCGTTGTGATTACCCACGACAGCGGATAGCAGAAGGCAGCTCCTTTTAAGGAGTGGAAATGCGGCAGAACCGCCGTCATCCACACGATACGTACTCCACAGATTCCTATTCCGGTGATAAACATCGGAATCCATGCATCTCCGACACCGCGGAGTGCACCGGAAAGGATTTCGATGGAAATGTAGGTAAAGAAGGTCGGAACCAGGAAATGGATCAGTCCGTGACAGATTTCACGCACCGCCGTATCTGTGGTAAACAGAGAAATCAGTGTATCACCGATAAACCACATAAACACAACCATCAGACCCGTCATCAGGAATGCCATGATCATGCTGGTGCGCACACCGCGGTGTACACGATCCATCTTTTTCGCACCGTAGTTCTGACCGACAAAGGTTGTCGCCGCAATACCGAGCGCATTGATCATCATCCAGAAAAGACCGTCCACCTTTCCGTAAGCTGCCCACGCAGCCACATTGTTGGTTCCCAGTGAATTGACGGCAGACTGAATGATTACATTCGATACCGAGTACAGAATCGACTGTACGCCTGCCGGAAAGCCAATGCGGATAATCCGTTTCAGCATAATCCAGTCGATGCTGATTTTCCGCAGATGAAGCCGGTAAATATCTCTGGTCCGCATCAGAGAGCCCATAACAAGAACCGCACTGATGATCTGAGACAGAATGGTCGCAAGCGCCGCGCCCATAACACCCATCTGCAAACCGACAACAAATAAAAAGTCAAGCGCGATATTGGTCATACAGCAGATGATCAGATACAGCAGCGGACGTTTCGAGTCGCCGACCGCACGCAGGATACCGGAACCCATATTGTAAATCAGGTTTCCGATGGTTCCAAGGAAATAGACACGCATATAAATCAGCGCATGATTTACAACATCATCCGGCGTGTTCATCAGATCGAGCATCCATCTCGAACAGCCAATGCCGACTACTGTCAGCACAATACCTCCGAGAATGGAAAAGGCAATGGAAGTGTGTACTGCCCACTGAACCTTGTCCTCTTTATTGGCTCCGTAATGCTGTGAAATAACAACCGTCGCACCACTCGAAAGGCCGACGAAAAATCCGACCAGCAGATTGATCAGCGTACCTGTCGTTCCGCCGACCGCCGCAAGTGCCTGTTTTCCAAGAAAGTGTCCGACAATCATGGCATCTGCCGTGTTGTAAAGCTGCTGGAAAAACGTTCCGAACAGAATCGGCAGGAAAAAGATCAGAATCTGCTGCCAGATAACACCCTCTGTAATCTGATTTACCTTTACTACTTCTTTCTTCTCTTTGTTCATACCCAAATACCTTCCCAAACTGTCGCCGGATCTCATATCCGAGTCCGACGGCAGTCCCCCTTTAAAATTTTCTTCCGCTCCTTTGCAGATACTTTTCTTCTGTCTTATATTTTTTGCTGTTTCATCCCTCTTTTAAGTAATCTTTCAAAAAATCAAACAGCGTCTGCATTTCTTCCCGCGTGCCAATCGTAATACGCAGATAATTGTCAATGCGGGGTTTCTCAAAATACCGCACATAGATATGTCGTTCCCGGAGTGCCTGAAAAATCTTCCCGGCCGGTACGCTTTTGTGCGTTGCAAAAATAAAGTTCGATTTCGAATCTTCGAAAGAAAATCCCAGCTTTTTCAGCTCCTCCTTCGACCATTCTCTCGTTTCCATCACTTTTTTCACCGTCTTGCGGAAATATTCCACATCGCGGATCGCTGCGGCTCCGGCTGCGATCGTGGTCTGATTCATGGTATACGAATTGAAAGAATATTTCACATCATTCAGATACGAAATCATCTTCTCATTTCCGATTGCATAGCCGATGCGCATGCCGGCAAGCGAACGGGATTTTGATGTTGTCTGCACAACCAGCAGGTTTTCATATTTTTCCAGCAGCGGCTGCGCAGTGGCTGCTCCGAAATCCACATATGCCTCATCTACGATCACAACCACATCCGGGTTATGCTGCAATATCGATTCGATCGCAGAAAGCGAAAGCTCCACACCCGTCGGTGCATTCGGGTTCGGGAACACAATTCCGCCATTTGGATGGTTCTCTGCAAAATACTGCTCCGGCACAATGCAGAAATTTTCATCGAGCGGGATCTGCTCGTACGGAATACGGAATTCCTCCGCCCAGACATCGTAGAAGGAATAGGTAATGTCCGGGAAAAGAATCGGTTTGTCAGAGTTAAAATACGTCATAAACGCCATCGCCAGAACATCATCCGAACCGACACCGACAAAAACCTGCTTCGTGCTTACGTGGTAGACATCCGCAATCGCCTGCACCAGTTCTGCCGCGGTCGGATCCGGATAGAGACGGAGGGTATCCTCTTCTGCTACCCGTCTGATCGCCTCTGCGGCTTTTGGTGACGGCGGATACGGATTCTCATTCGTATTCAGCTTGATCATATCAGCCTCATGCGGCTGCTCGCCCGGTACATACGGCACAACTTTTCTTACATTCTTTTCCCAGTTACTCATAAGTTCCTTCCTTTCTGCCTGTGGTCAGGAAATGCACCCTGACTTTATTCCGTCTTTCTGTTTTTTTGGAAAACCCTGTGAATCGTAACCATTTTTTCTTTTCCTTCTGCTCCGGCAGTTTCCCGCCGACGCAAAGTCCCTCTTTTTCCCGGTGAACCGCTTTATCCTCTCTTCTTCCAGGTAGACGGATAGAAAAGGATCAGCATCGGAAACAGTTCCAGACGGCCTGCCAGCATATCAAAAATCAGAATCAGCTTGGAAACCGGACCGTATCCGAAGAAATTGCTGGTCGGACCTACCTGGTCAAGACCAGGTCCGATATTGTTCAGCGTTGCGGCAACTGCCGTGAAGTTTGTCTCGAAGGAAAATCCATCCACACTGATGATCAGCATGGAAAAGCTGTAGATCACCAGATAAACAATCAAAAATACGTTGATCGCCCGCAGAACCTCATGCTCTACCGGATGATCGTCAAAACGGATGCGTTTGATACTGCGCGGATGTACGATCGAACCAAGCTCTTTTTTCACGGTTTTTAAGAGGATCAGGATTCGCGAAACCTTGATTCCGCCTCCCGTTGAACCGGCGCAGGCTCCGATGAACATCAGCATCACCAGAATACATTTTGACAGCTCCGGCCAGAGGTCAAAGTCCGTCGTGGAATAACCCGTTGTCGTGATAATCGATCCAACCTGGAAAAAGGCAGTCCGCACCGCTTCACCGATGGAATGGTACATCGGATAGGTATTCCAGGAAATCACGCCTCCTGCCAGAAGGATAATCAGAAAATACGCTCTTACCTCCTGGGATGAAATGGCGGCTTTTCCCTTTTTGCACAGCATCAGATAATAAAAGTTAAAATTCACACCGAAAGCAATCATGGCGATTGTCAGAATCCACTGCTGCAGTGGTGTGTACGTCGCACAACCGCTGTTTAATACAGCAAAGCCTCCGGTTCCGGCAGCACCCATGGCGAGTGTGACAGAATCAAATGTCTTCATGCCGGAAAGCAGCAGGGCAGCAATGGTAAAAAGTGTCATGCCAAGATAAATCTGATACAGAATTTTAGCGGTTCCGCGCACTCTCGGAACAAATTTGGAAACGGTCGGTCCCGGGCTCTCTGCCTTCATCAGGTTCATGACGGAACCGCCCTTCATCGGAAGCAATGCAAGAATGAACACAAGAACGCCCATACCGCCAATCCAGTGGGAAAAGCTTCTCCAGAACAGGCTGGCGTGTGAAAGTGCTTCCACATCGCTCAAAATGCTGGCTCCTGTCGTTGTGAAACCGGAAACGATCTCAAACAGCGCATTGATATAAAACGGAATTTCCCCCGTAATTACAAACGGCACCGCTCCGAAAACACTAAGGACAACCCAGCTTAACGAAACGCAGACAAATCCGTCGCGGGAATAGATTTCCATATTGGACGGTTTTCTGAAGCAGAGGATCAGACCGGCCGCAACGCAGAGCAGTCCCCAGATAAGATACGCAAAACCTGCCTTTTCCTGATACATGGCTCCGACCAGCGCCGGAAGCAGCATCAGCATACCTTCCACTTTCAGCACCCAGCTGATGACAAAACGAATCATTTTATAGTTCATAATCCGCTTCCCCCGTTACTCTGCCAGAATCTCATGGATATCCTGAAGACCGGTTTCCGTTGTTACGATAATGACGGAATCTCCTGCCTCAAAGGAATCCTGTCCACCCGGAATGATGACCTTTCCCTGTCTGTTAATCGCTGCTACCAGAAGGTTTGGCCGTGTTTTCATATCCTGCAGACGGATGCCGATCATACGGCAATTCTGGTTCACGATAAACTCAAGAGCCTCCACACGGTCTTCCATCAGCTTATACAGCGTCTCAACGTTGCTTCCGATGGAGTTTTTCATTGCCCGGACATACTGCAGAATGTACTCTGCTGTGATGTGTTTCGGGTAGATCAGGCTGTCCAGGTTCAGGCTGTGGATAACATCATTAAATTCCAGATGGTTGATTTTCGTTACAACCTTTGAGGATACCTTCTCTTTCGCATACAGCGACAGAATGATGTTTTCCTCATCCATATCGGTGCAGGCCACAAAGGAATCCATATTCTGGATGCGCTCTTCTTTTAAGAGCTCCTGGTCACTTCCGTCACCGTAAATAACGGTTGCATCCGGCAGTGCTTCGCTTAAAACCTCACAGCGATCCTTATTTTTCTCGATAATCTTGACATCGACGTTCATATTTGCCAGTGATTTTGCGAGATAATACGTAATTTCACCGCCTCCAACGATCATCGTATTGTGTACCTTGTTTGTATGAACACCAATTTTCTTAAACAGGCTCTCTGCGTTCTGCGGTGTGGTAATGATGGAAAGGCTGTCTTTTGCCTGGATCACAAAATTTCCATCCGGTATGTAAACCTCGCCGTTTCGCTCAACAGCACAGACCAGCAGACTGTACTGAAGCGCTCCGGCCAGCTCACGCAGCGACATATGGACAATTTTCGATGTTTCCGGCACTTTAAAGCGCAGCATTTCGATTCTTCCGCGGGAAAAGCTGTCGATCTCAATCGCAGATGGGAACCGCAGCAGTCTTGCCATTTCCATGGCGGCCGCGTGCTCCGGGTTGATGATCATGGACAGACCCAGCTTTTTACGGATAAATTCTCTCTCCTCCCGATACATCGGGTTTCGGACTCTGGCGATGGTGTGACAGTCTGCCGCCTGTTTGGCGATGACACAGCAAAGCAGGTTCATTTCATCACTTTTGGTTACGGCAATCATCAGATCCGCATGCTCAATATCCGCCTCCTGAAGCACCTGATAGCTTGCTCCGTTTCCTACAATTCCCATAACGTCGTAGGTGTTGGAGACGTTGCGGACGACAATACTGTCTGTGTCAATGACCGTCACAAGGTTGTCCTCGCGGCTCAGCTGGGCGGTCAGTGCGGTTCCGACTTTTCCGCAGCCCACAATGATAATTTTCATGTTCTCTCCCTTCAATGCAAAAGCATTTCGCGTAAAATAGTAAAGACCCGCCAGGCGGCATCGTAAAACCATTTTTCGATGCACTCCAAAAAGCAGATCTGTACCCCTATTGTACGATGGCGATTATATCATATTTCCCGGAAAAGCGGAATAGATTTTAACAACATTTTGGACGGAGTTTTTGTAATGATTGATCAAAAAAGGGAAAACCTGTTGAACCTTGCGCTGGCCGCAACGGAAGTCGAACGGCGGCGTGTGCCGGAGCTTTCGGCAGGTTATAACTCTTACAGCAAAACATGGGAAGTAATTGTACAGTATCAGGGAGATCTGGCCTTTCTGGAGGAGCAGGGGGTACGTGTAACGCTTCTGCTGTTTTCGTATGCCATTCTTCTGGTACCGGAGTCTCTGATGGATTACGTGACGGGACTGCCGCAGATTACGTATCTGGAAAAGCCAAAACCTTTGTTTTTCGCGGATGCGTTTATGCGGAGCATATCCTGTATTACACCTGTGCAGGAGGGGATTTCAGGTCTGTATGGGAATGGGGTGCTACTTGCATGCATTGATTCCGGCGTGGACTATGCGCATCCGGATTTCTGCGCACCGGACGGGACAAGCCGAATTGCAATTTTATGGGATCAGACGATTCCGGGGAATCCTCCGATGGGGTATGCTCTTGGGTCGGTATATACACGGCAGCAGATCAATGAGGCACTTGCATCTTCTACGCCGGAAGAACGGTTTGCCCTCGTGCCGTCCCGCGATGTGACAGGGCATGGGACAGCGGTGCTCGGAATCGCAGCGGGAAATGGGAGATCCTCGGCAGATGCGGCCATGCGGGGCGTGGCACCGGAAGCAACACTCGTGGTCGTAAAGCTTGGGAATCCTGATCCGGCGGATCTGCCGCGGACATCGCAATTGCTGCAGGCGGTGGATTTCTGCGTAAGATATGCACTTCTGGTGGAGCGGCCGCTTGTGACTAATTTGAGCTTCGGGAATAATTACGGTTCGCACAGCGGGGATTCCTTACTTGAAACGTATTTGAATGCAGTGTCAAATTTAGGGCAGAACGTGATCTGTATCGGGGCAGGAAATGAAGGGGATACCGGACGCCATTATGCCGGGAACCTAAAGTCGGATCGCAAGTCGTCCGGTCAGACGCAAACAGTCCGTGCGACATCTGATCCGGCTGCGACGTCTGCGGTCTCGGCAACGGCTGACCGCGCTGTCTCCGTTGAATTTCAGGTCGGTGCTTATGAATCCTCGTTCAGTCTCCAGATCTGGAAGGTTTATGGGGATGAAATCTCGATCGAACTGATTTCCCCCGGCGGCATCCGCTCCGGCACGCTCTCTCCTGTCCTCGGCACGGCGCGTCTGACGCTTGGTCCGACAGAACTTCTCCTGTTTTATGGCATGCCATCCCCCTACAGCCAGGCGCAGGAAATTTACCTGACCTTTCAGGGCGCAGGAAACCATCTGTCCGTCGAAAACGGCATCTGGACCTTGCGTCTCACCCCCGGCCGCCTGATCTCCGGTTCCTTTGACCTCTGGCTTCCCGGCGGAAACGCCGTCGGTTCACAGACCCGCTTCTTCTCCCCCACTGCCGACACCACACTCACCATCCCTTCCACCGCCCGCTCCGCCATCACGGTCGGTGCCTACGATCCCCGCCTTTCCTCCTATGCCAGCTTCTCCGGCCGCGGCTATACCCGTATTCTCCACGAAATTAAACCTGATCTCGCCGCCCCGGGTGTCAATATCCCAGCTCCCCGTTCCGGCGGCGGCTATGCTTCCTTCACCGGCACCTCGTTTGCCACGCCTTTTGTATCGGGAAGCGCCGCGCTTATGATGGAATGGGGCATTCTGCGCGGAAATGACCCGTTTTTATATGGTGAAAAGCTGAAAGCTTATCTCATCGCAGGCACAAAACCCATCGCATCCGAGAGCGAATACCCGAACAGGCGGGTGGGATGGGGACGACTTTGTTTAGAAAGTAGCCTGCCAGATTAAAGTTATTGAAGGATTCGATAGAAGAAATAAAAGCGCAATGTAAAGAGTTAAACGACAAATGAGACATATTTTTATCTCTGTACTATCTTGTACTTTGCTACGAAAATAAAACTCGTAGCAAGGTACTTATAGTGTTCATTTGTCTGGCAACTCTTTTTTATTTAACTGTTAATAACTTGCTGTTTAAAATTTTTTGAATGCAAAGAGAATCACTTACCCAAAAGATATTCTTCCAACATTTCCTTTACTTTTTTCTCAATTTCGTCTATGATCTCTTCACACCTTGTCTTTTTCATCCCTGCACCAGTTCCTACCGCCAGTAACTCTTTTCTGCCTGGATTTCTTCCATTTCCATCTACTGACGTAGTATGTTCGCCATAATACGTATTACTGTAAGTAAGATCATATGCCGGACTTAAATGCCATTTATCTTCGTCTGCTTCGTACAAATACGTGAAGTTCTTCGAATGATCATCTCTGTTATGTGCAAAAACATTGAAACACATTCGGCGGAACATATTTTCAACATCTTCATCGCAATTGCGTGTCATGATTTTTGTCAGTTTCATTAATCCATGATAGTCCAGACTTGGCTGCTCAAAATCCAATTCCAGAATTGCAGCTGTCGTCAACATGTGCACTTTCTTTTTCCCTTTCAAACAGTTTCTCCTGTCAAACCTTTTAGTTCCAAAATATCCTTTACATTTTTCTGATGGAAACAATCTCGTTTCACTCATCATAATTCCGCAGGCCTTGGCACAGCAGGAATAGTCATATTCCATTTTTCCTGCATCTTTTCCGTCCACATGCGCTGGAAATTTGATAATCCATTCTTCATTATCAATGGGTGTCATGATTTTAGGTCTTGCTCCGCCGATGGTACCTCCCAGCAGATACAATTCGTCCAGTTTATCCGAATACTCTGTATTCAGTATCTTTTGACACTCTTCCGCTAGTTTGTCCAGATCTGCACTGCTCTGCTCCTCTGGAAAATTCTTTTCCGGGTGATATGTCAACGCTCCCATCCCCGATGTGCCCACAATCGCCAGACGATCCAGTACGGTCAGTTCATCCGGATTTTGTTTATGTGCCCGTAACAGGCGATCCAACAGTAATCTGCCCCAATGATCTGGAAGACTGTCCGCAAAAACCCCAAATAATCCTTCAAAATGATCCTTAACTGGAACAAATACCTGTTTTTGCAAAGGCAATGAAAATGGGTTGATCGAAAATCCGGTTTCCAGCCATTCATCACTGTACTGAAATGCCACTTTGTGGTCTGCCGTCATAGCTAATGTTCCCACCGTTTGATCCTCATAACACACCTGCAGTACTTTATCTTGTTTCATTGATAACCTCCTGAATATCTTTATACGGTACCTGCGTGAAAATATTTCTGAGCTCATCTGCAAGATCCAGTGCGATTGCAATTTTCGTTAAAGATAACAGGGAAATTTGTCCTGTCGTTTCGAATCTTTTGATTGAGCCGTAACTCACTCCGCTTATAGATGCTAATTTTTCCTGCGTAATTGAACGTCTCTTTCTGATTTTTCTCACTCGCTGCGCAAGTTTTTGATCCAGTTCTTCCGGAGTTTCCCATATAAATTGTTCCATTTTTTCCCCTTCTTGTTACAGATTATATGTTATCTAAAATATCCTGTTTTTATTCAAAACAGATTATATATTATCTATTCTATTTTACCACTCACGTGCAGAAAGCACAATGATTTCCTGCCCTGTTTCCATAAAAACTCCACCCCGTTTTTGTAACTGCAGATAAATTTTGCATCTCCTTTACTCTATAGGGATAATTTGCGCTTTTTTGACTATCCGGTAGTATTTGCTTCAGAGTAAGTAAAAAAGCCTCTGCCGGGCAAAAATTTTGCTTTCCGGCAGAGGCTTTGCTGGTCAAACGGATATTCATGCAAGCATGATTCGCGATTTTTCTTCCATTTCGCATGGCTTGGAATCGTTACAAATACTGGCTGAATTCCACTTTTTCTTTATTTGGTCCTTCGATCGTGAAGAAACGGACGCCATTTTCCCAGAACGGAAGGAAATGTACTTCATCCTGCGTCGTATTCAGACCGGCCCCGGTAATCATTTCGTGAACCTTTTCAATATTCTTTACGTCAATCGCCACATGGTCGATTGCTCCGGGTTTCAGTGCTGCAGCTTTGTTTTCGTACGTTTCGATCACAAGTGTTCCAAGCTTTAAGAATGCCACTTTCTCATCCGCCGCCTCATTTACGGTGCGGAATGCAATTTCAAATCCAAGCTTTTCATAAAACGCAATCGTCATCTCAATATCGTTGGTCGGAATACCGACATGCTGGATTCCATTTAACTGCTCTCTTAATTCCATTTCTTATCCCCCAGTCTTTTTTCTACCTGTGCCAGATCCGGCATGGCCGGAATAGAGCGTGTCTGAAAAAGGCTTTTCGTGAGCTGCGAGTCCCAGTTCGTGGGAGATTTTATCCGAATAAGGGCGGCGTAGCGGGCTACGGCAACCGAATGAGGGTAAAATATACCGCAAAGTGGAGCTTGCAGATTGCGGAAATGATTTTTCAGACACGCTCTAGCACCTTTTTTCTCCACACAAAGGCTTGCAACGGCGTTTCCAAACCGGGCAAACGCTGCCAGTTCTTCCTGCGGCTGTAAAGATATGCTCCATTCCACCAAGTGTCACTACAACTATTTTTACACTCTGATGATATAATATTTCCGCTGTTTTTGCAACATTTTGCTCTCTCCTGCCCGTTCGCTGCCGTTTTGCTGTTTCTTTTTTTCACAGATCACAAGGATGAGTGCCAGCATTCCTCCCATCAGGCTGCACCAACTGCCAGCCGTCCGTCCGGGCGCATGGTACACAAGAACAATTTTGTGCTCGCCTGATGGGATTTTTGCGCCGAGAAATGCCGTGTTTGCGCGGAACAGCAGTGTTTCTTTCCCATCCACTTTCAGCACAAAATTTTCATCGTATGGAATGCTGGTGATGAGGTATCCGTCTCTTTCCGCGGAAACCACGCCTGTGATGCCGTCGCCGCCGTATGTTGCTGTTGTTCCGCCAATCAGGGTAACCGCCTGACTGTACAGCTGCTCCGTTTTTTCCAACGGCTGTGCCATACCAGTCCATGTCTCAAAATTTTTCAGGATATAATGGCCTTTTCCCATCCGAATGAATACGGTTCCATCTTCTTTCATCGTTACAAGATAGTTAAACTGTGTATTCCCATTGGCATACGTATGGTTGATGCCGGTCAGGCGGTTGGTCTGGCCGTTGATGCGGATAAACATATCATGACTCGCTTTCTGATTCTCCACCTCGAAAGAAACGGCGAGCAGCGTTGCTCCCTCTGCGGCACCCGGCAGCGTTGCTGAGACGGTCACGGATTTTTTCGTCTCAATCTCATATCCGTCCGCTGTCTTCTGAATGCGCAGATCTTCCTGATCGGTCTCTGGAATTTCAAGGTTTACTTTCTGAAAACAACTGTGAAACAGGGGTCCTACAGAACCATTCTTTGTATCTGAATCTGCAGCGGCTCTGAAATTATCCACAGATTTCGCCGATTTTTCCTGATCCGTGATTGCCGCTGTTGTCTTCCGCATTTCCTGATCCGGGATCACGGCTGCCGTCTCCAGTATTTCCTGGTTCTGCGGATAAGGTAACGATTTGTATTCCGTCTCGGAAACCACCTGGTCTGTCACGTAGGCAACCGGCGCTGCGGATATGGCACGATAAACCTGAAAGTCCCCGTAATCCCGGTACAGTTCATACCCTTCCGGCCGTGTTTCTGCCAGAATGTACTTCACGCCCATGAGCTGCCAGAACAGCGGATCATCGGAAACCGTCTGCATCATGCGGTTGCGGAAGGCTTCATTAATCCCATACGTCTCGTCCCGGAATTTCTTATATTCTGCATTGTATGCCGAGGAATAAATCGTCGAAACATTCTGTCCAATATCCCATATCCGGTTGACGTTCGCAAGGTTCTGTCCGCCGTCTCCATACTGCTCCATACGGTACCAGCCGGGATCCTCCGCACGGATCTCGCGGATTGCCGCTGCAATCTTGCTGTCCGTCAGAGCTTCATACGTTTTACGCGGGATCATCACATGCTTTTCCTGATTGATTGCTTTTCCGGCAAATGCAAGAATCACAGCACTAAAGACGAGCGGCAGAAACGGAAGCTCTCTGCCCCGCAGCCGTTTTTTTGCCGGAAACCACCGCCATGCCAGATAGCACGCAGTCACACAAATCACATCCAGTATGCCGAGATGCCAGTATGGTTCAAAGTATGTCTCTTGCTTTGCATTCCACATCAGAATCAGAACTATGAGGTACGGAAGCAATTCTCGCAGCTCTGTCATGACTTTGCGCTTAAAATTCCCGGTGCTTCGATTTTTTCCACACTCCCGCTTCCGGACAAGCTGGTTTTCCACATAAAGCCCGACTTCTGCACAGAGGACCGGAAGAAACGGGATGAATACTTTATCTTTGCTGTACAGGCCGCCGTTCAGCAGATAGCCGAACAGGGGAATACAAAAGAATACCAGCAAAAGGAAGGACAACAGTTTCTCACGCAACCGGCTCTTTCCGATCACTCTGCCCAAAAGCGCCACCCCCGCAAATGCGGAGAGGCCAATGCCGTACGGCGTGTAGCAGAGACGTAGGATCAGAAACTGCGGTTTCCACATCGCCGGATCGGTAAAAAGTCCTGCGATGCCGCCCGCTGCGGTGCCGCGTCCGCCCTCGCCGCTGCCGCCGAACAAGGCGGCAGCCGATGGGATCAGCAGAATACCGGAAAGAAGGATTCCTGCGAGGACCGGAAGAGCAAAGCGGATTGCTGCGCCAAAAAAGCTCCGCAAACCCGCCAAAGCTTCAACTGTTCCTGAAGATTTTTCACCTGCCATCTGCTTTTTCTCTGCCCCGGCCTTTTGATTCCGCGACACTTTTCGATTCTCCTGTTCCGCTTCATACGCAGCATTTTCTGTACCGCATTTCAAATACTCCGTCACCGCATACGCCGTGAGCGCAAGCAGCCCGCCGACCGAAAAATAAAAGCTGGTCAGAATCATCCCAAGAACGGAAAGAATCAGAAGACCGCTCTTTCTCTTCTGAAAATGGCGATCCACGCCCAGCAGAGCCAGCAGCAGAAACGGCATATAATTGACAAACATAAGCTGATTATAGGAATGATATAGAAGTGCGGTAGAACACGTAAAGAAAAGTGATGTAAAAAGACAGTTGCCGTAATGCAGACCCTTTTTGCTGATCCATCGATAAAAAAGCACTGCATCCGCCGCATACAGCAGCGCGGAGGAACCCATCACCCACAGGTCCATCGGGATGAACGGGAAAAGGTAGGATAACAGCATGGTCGGACTCAGCAGTCCGTAGTAGGCAAAATGGTAAATATTCTGACCTCCTCCCAGATTCCATGCGAAATCCGGGAAGAGGTTTCCGGTCGCGTAAAACCGCTTTCGGAAGTAATCGGCAAGGGTGCTGTGCTGGCTGATCCAGTCAATCGAGGAGCCGAATACGCCGTATTGCAGGACGAACAGCCGGCACAAAAGCAAAGAAAAGAAAAACAGACCAGCCGCCGTAAAATCCTTTCCGGTAAGACCTTCCAAAAAGCCGTTCCGCCGTCCTTTCGGCTGACCTTCCTTTTTCCGTGATTTCCCCGGCTCTCTTATTTCCTTTAAGATTTCCTTTTTCATGCCCGGATTTCTCCTCTTTCAGAAGCATGGCGTTTGTCGGCATACTCTGGAAAATACACGTTTTTCTTTTCTGTCGTATTGGCATCTTTTCTTCTCTTTGCAGCACTCTCCTGCTTTTTCACCGGCTGCACACTGTGCATCTTGACCGTCTCTTCACTCGTCTCCTTTAAAAGATAGATCGGACGGTGCTTTGTTTCAAGATATGTCTTGGAAAGATAAATGCCTACAATGCCCGTGCAGAAAAGCTGTACACCGCTCACCAGAAAAAGGATGCATGCCATCGACGGCCAGCCCGCAACGGGATCGCCAAACAGCAGCGTTCTTCCGATGATGAACACGATCAGAATTATAGAAATCAGGAAAAAAAGCACGCCCATGACAGATGCAAATGACAGCGGAGCTACGGAAAAACCTGTGATGCCGTCAACCGAGTACGCAAGGAGCTTTCGAAGCGGCCACTTTGATGTTCCGGCGCAGCGATCCTCATGCTCAAATTCCAGCCATTCTGTGTGAAAGCCGACCCATCCGAAAATTCCTTTGGAAAAGCGGTTGTACTCACTCATTTCCAGCACGGCATCCACCATTTTGCGGCTCATCAGGCGGTAGTCCCTTGCACCGCTTACGATCTCTGTTTTGGAAAGGCGGTTTATCACACTGTAGAAAGCATTTGATAAGAAGGATTTGATTTTTCCCTCGCCCTCCCGCGAGCTCCGGCGTGCCGCCACACAGTCACAGGTACCGCTCTGCAGCATCGCGTACATTTTCGGAAGAAGGAACGGCGGATCCTGAAGGTCGACATCCATCACTGTTACGTAATCGCCTTTGGCCGCCTGCAGTCCGGCGTACATGGCTGCCTCTTTTCCGAAATTTCTCGAAAATGAGAGGTAACGGCAGCGCATATCCTTCTGCGCAAGCCGGCGCATCTCAAACAGGCTGTGATCCTTCGAGCCGTCGTCAACAAAGATCAGCTCGAACTGAACCTTCTGCTGTTCTTCCATCTCATCCATCTGACGTACCATCGTCTCGTAGTAAACCGGAATTGCTTCCTCTTCGTTGTAGCATGGTATGATAATACTGATTGTCTCCATTTTTTTCCTCCCGGGGATTACATACTCTCTCAGAATCCTTCTGCAGATCCTTCCTGCTGCAATCCCGCTTCTGTCTCATTCTTATGCAAGTCAGGTTTTTGTGGCTGTTTCTCCCGCTGCAGAATCCTCGCCTGCCTCCGGGAAACGCAGGATGACTTTAAACAGATCGCCGTCTGCCGCAAGCTCCATGCGGCCGCCCATGTTGGCCGTGTAGCTTGATGCAATCGCAAGGCCAAGGCCGTGACCCTCGCTCGTCCGTGATTCGTCGCCGCGCACAAAGCGTTCCATCATTTCCTCCGCTTCAAAATTCATCTCATAGGCGGAAATGTTTTTCATCGTCACGAAAATCTCCCCGTTTTCCTTCCCTGCGTCAATGTAAACTCTCGTTCCGCCCAGGCTGTATTTCAGGATATTTTCCACAAGATTCTGTATCACGCGGTACATTTTCCCATTATCCCCAAGGAACGGCAGTGGCTCATCTCCGAGCGCCGTGCGAAACGACAGATTGCTCTGCGCAATCGCATCGTCCATATCGGCGAGGGTCTGCTCGATCAACCGTTTCATATCCATTTTTTCCATCTGGAATTTTTCAGTTCCGCTTGTCGATTTGGAGAGCTCGAAGAGGCTTTGGATCATCTCCTTTAGCTGTTCCTGTTTCACAGAAATCACTTCGACGTAATCCTGTGCCGCCGGTGTCAGATCCTCTTTTTTCAGAAGATCCGTATAGCCGACCATCGAGGTGAGCGGGGTTTTCAGATCGTGCGATACATTGGTAATCAGGTCAATTTTGAGACGCTCCGCCTGCATCTGTTTTTCTACGCTCTTCTGCATGGCGCTCTCAATATTTTCCAGCTCTGCAAATGCCGGATACAGCAGAGATTTTTCGGATATTTCATGGATCCGGCTTTCCATGCTGCCTTCTGCCATCGTATGGATCTGTTCCATCAAAAGGCCCATCTCCCGGTTCAGGCGACTGCGGTATGTTTTCCAGGCAAACAGAATTAAAATCAGCGTGGTCAGCCCAAGAAGAATGACAAACAGTACCTCGCCATCCATTCCGTTTATCAGTCCGGTGATCATGGTAATCACGATTAGAAGTTCCGCAATCAGTGCCACACGGAACGGCCATTTACTCTGACCGGCAAGCTGCCGTTCCAGGCTGGTCCGATCTCTGTAACGCTTCCTTTCTCTGCAAAAAAAGGACATTTCTCTCAGTTGTTTCTTTTCATAGCGACAGACAAGAATGCCGGCACTGAGAAGGAAAACGCCACAGATTCCAAAAAACAGAAGACCTGTCTGCACACACTCTATTACAGTACCCCATTCGGCAACAATGCGGTATCTGGCATAGCTGTGCCGGAGCGGCTGAAGCCATCTGAAAAAAGCAAATCCTCCGACAAGAACCAGAAGCTCATTTGGCACCTTTTCGGATTTTTTCAGAAACAGCTGCTCTTTCTCTGCTTCCGCAGCGGCTCTTGCCTCAAACTGCATCTGCCGGGATTTTTCTATTTCATCTGTCTCGGACTTATCTGCGGCTGCCCCTTCGCTGCTTTTTGCTGTTTTTCCCGCTTTTTCCGGTTCGCTGCCGGCAAAAGCAGTCATTTTCGAGTTCCCGGTATTTTTTTTGAATTTCCATACCAGATACAAGGCTGCGGCTATGCCCAAAACGCCGACTACCGTCACTCCAATGCCGATACCCCATTCGATGCTGCGCCACATTCCCCATTCGAATTCACTGACCCATTTCCGCAGAAGCTTTCCGCACAAAATCAGTACCATAGAAAGGTCGAGAAGCATCCACAGCAGGATACGTTTTTCAGTCTCCGTTAATTTTTTCAATTTTGTATCCAATTCCCCACACCACCTTTAAATATTTCGGATTTTTCGGCGTAATCTCAATTTTCTCACGAATGCGCCGGATATGAACCATGACGGTATTTTCTACACTGTAAGCATCCTCCTGCCAGACCTGACTGTAGATTTCTTCGGCCGAGAATACGTAGCCGGGATGCTCCATCAAAAGCTCCATAATTTTGTACTCGGTTGCGGTCAGGCGGACAGGTTCGCCGTCCACCAGGAGTTCTTTGGTGTTTCGGTTCAGCAGCAGACCGCCGTTTTTCAGGATATCCTGGTCTGGCATGGTTCCGTTTGCGGCGCCTAAGGAAAAGTAACGGCGGAGCTGGGATTTGACACGTGCCATGAGTTCGGCGGTATTATACGGCTTTGTCACGTAATCATCGGCGCCCATCGAAAGTCCGATGACTTTATCGCTCTCTTCGGTTTTCGCGGAAAGCATGATAATCGGGATGTTGTTTTTTTCTCTTATTTTCATCAGGGCGGAAAGGCCGTTCATTTTGGGCATCATGACATCGAGCAGGATCAGATGGATCTGTTCGGTCATGAGGATGTCGAGTGCCTCCATGCCGTTGTAGGCTTTTTTTACCCTGTAGCCTTCCAGTTCTAATAGTTTGCCGAGAGATCTTACGATTTCCCGGTCGTCGTCTACGACTAATATGTTGTATTGGCTCATCTCGTTTTTCCCCTCTTGGTTCTATGGTGTTTATCATAGCAGAGAAAACGGAGATTATTTGGATAAAAAACTGACATTTTTCTTAAAATGTAATCCCCCATTACGTTTTCCTGCTTTTTTTACAAAAAAAACACTGATTGGTAGAGTTGTAAGCTGGTGTAAAAAATAAAAACAAACGCATATAAATTAGTAAAAATGCCTGCCATAGCACCTGAAAATGTGGAAAAAGATAAAAAAAGTCAATATAAGTGGACAAAATACACAATATCAAACGGGGATTTTATTTGATATGATGTAAATATCACAAATAATCAAAGAAAATGCGTAATAAAAACGCACAAAACAACGGAAAGGATGGGGAGTATGGCGAAGGAAAAAATGAAAAAGAAAAAAGGAGAGAAAATTACCCCTGCAATCTTGTGGAAACAGCGTTGGCTGCTTGTGATGTCAGTACCATTTGTAATCTGGCTGATTATCTTCAAGTACATTCCGCTGTGGGGATGGACCATGGCATTTCAGGAGGTAAAACCTGCGACATTTGCACTTCCGATCTGGGAGAGAACCTGGGTTGGATTTCAAAATTTTACAGATGCATTCAAAGACCGTCTGTTCACACAGACATTAATCAACACATTGGGAGTAAGCTTCCTTGACATCGCGGTTGGAACGATCGCAGCAATCGCATTTGCGGTTCTTCTGAACGAGATGTTCTTTATGAAGTTCAAAAAAGTAACGCAGACCATTTCTTATCTGCCGCACTTTGTATCCTGGGTTATCATTGCAAGTATTGCAAAGAATATTTTCAACGACGGCGGTGTTGTTGACAGTATCTTCGGCAAGAACCTGCACCTGATGAGTTCCAACTCACCGCTTATCTGGGTAACCATTATCCTGATTAACTGCTGGAAAGAGGTTGGCTGGAACGCAATTATTTATCTGTCCGCCATGGCAGGTATTGATCCTGGTCTTTACGAGGCCGCTGATATGGACGGTGCAAGCCGTCTGCAGAAGATCTGGCACATCACTCTGCCGGGTATCCGACCGACCATCATTGTACTGCTGATTATGAGCATCGGTGGCGCCCTGAACGTAGGTATGGAGCGTCAGATGCTTCTTAGTAACCCGCTGGTTGAGGATCACACGATGGTACTTTCCTGGTTCTCTTATAAGAGAGGTATCGGAAACAGCAACTACGGTCTTGGTACCGCAATCGGTGTATTCCAGTCTGCAGTCAGCGTTACCCTGCTGCTGATCGCCAATAAGATTGCCGGTCTGGTAGGCGAAGATAAACTTATGTAGGAGGACGCGAATATGAACAAGAAAGCAAAAAAATTTGACTACGTACTGGCGGTAATCTTCGTATTCCTCGTCATCATCACCATTTATCCGTTCCTGAACGTACTGGCGATTTCGTTCAACGATTCTACGGATACCATTAAGAATGTAAACTTCATCATTCCGAGAAAGTTTACATTAAGCAACTATAAATATGTATTTAAAGACGGCGGCATTGCAATGCCGGCTGTGATTTCTGTAGCAAGAACCATCATCGGAACAATCGTAGGTATTGTATGTACCTCGATGGTTGCTTACACATTAAGCCGCAGAGACTTCGTACTCCGCAAACCATTTCAGCTTCTGTTCGTTGTTACCATGTATGTCGGTGGCGGAATGATTCCGGAATACCTTCTGATTATCCGTACCTTAAAGCTGGGCAATAACTTCATGGTATACATTCTGCCTGGTCTGATGTGGGTTTATAATATGATTCTGGTCCGCTCTTATATCGACGGACTGCCGATGGCTCTGCAGGAGGCAGCAAAGCTCGACGGAGCAAACGATTTTCAGATCTGGTATAAAGTCGTTATGCCGCTTTGTAAACCGGTTATCGCAACCGTAGGTCTGTACTATGCAGTAGGACAGTGGAACTCCTTCATGGATACTTACCTGTATGCGAAAAAACTCCCGACTCTGCAGTACAAACTGTATGAGATTATGAACCAGGCGACCATGAAAATGGACGTTCATGCAGGAACCAATGTACAGACGGCCGTAACACCAATGTCCGTACGTATGGCCGTAACGATTGTAGCAACTGTGCCGATCGTTATTGTATATCCGTTCCTTCAGAAATACTTTATCGGCGGTATGACACTTGGTTCTGTTAAAGACTGATAAAAAACAGTATTAAAAAATTTTTAGAAAAAGATGATGTTTATTCCTGCCAGGCGAAAGCAAGAGTGCAGGATGACATAAACCATTTTAAGGAGGGCTTTTATGAAAAGAAAAGTAGTATCACTCATGTTAGTATCTGCTATGGTGGCCGGAATGCTCGCAGGATGCGGTTCCGACAGTGGCAGCAGCAAGGGAGGATCCAGCACAGAGACTGGATCAGCGGCAGAGGCAAGTTCTTCAGGCGAGACAGCAGATGATGCAGATGACAAATCTCCGATTACCTTTGAGTATTTTAACGCTGATGGTAAAAACGGCAACTGGGATAACCCGGTAGCAAAAGCAATCACAGAGGCAACAGGCGTTACACTTGATGTTTCCTATCCGGTAGCATCCCAGGGTGATGCAAAAGAAGATATTGCGCTGATGATCGCAAATGATGAGTATCCGGACATGATTTATGCAAAAGGCTCAGCAACGGATTTGTATCAGGCAGGCGCGCTGATTGATATGACAGACCTGATTGAAAAATATGGTCCAAACATCAAAAAAATGTACGGAGCAGAGATGGAAAAACTGAAATGGAGCCAGGATGATCCTGGAATCTATCAGCTTTCCTACGCAGGTGTAAACCAGAAAACCCTGACAACAGGCGGAAGCTGCCAGATTCAGTGGGCTGCATTAAAAGAGAACGATTATAAATATCCGAAGACACTGGATGAGTATGAAAAAATGATCAAGAGCTATCTTGCAGCACATCCAAAAACAGAAGATGGTCTGGATATGATCGGTATCACCATGAGTGCTTCTGACTGGCACTGGATGATTACCCTTGGAAACCCGGCAGGACTGATCGCTGATGCATCCCCGGATAATGGACAGTGGATCATTGACGACGAGTACAACGTACATTACAAACATGTAACAGATGAAGAGAAAGAATACTTCAAATGGCTGTGCCGTATGTACAACGAAGGTATCCTGGATCCGAACTTTGCAACGCAGACAGATGATGACTATATTGCAAAAGTTGCCAGCGGCCGTGTTGTTGCCATCACCGATGCTGAGTGGCATTACAGCCAGTGCGAAGCTACTCTGGTAGCAGATGGAAAAGTAGATCAGACTTATGTTGGACTTCCTGTAACCTTAAGAGAAGATCAGGTAGAAAAAGCCCTTCTGTATCAGGGAACTACCGTTGGCTGGGGTATTGGAATTACCAAGAGCTGTGAAGATCCGGTTCGTGCCATCAAATTCCTTGACTATCTGTGCTCCGATGAAGGACAGATCCTGTATCACTGGGGTATCGAAGGCGAGAACTACTTCCTTGATGATGATGGACAGCCATATCGTACTGACGAAGAAGTAGCAAAAGCTCAGTCTGATCCGGATTATGCAAAGAACACCGGTATTGACAACTACACTGGATTCCCGATCTACGGAACAGGTTCCTACTCTGAAGACGGATTCCCATACACTCCAACTACCAAAGAGTCTGTTATTGCAAACTACAATACAGCAGAAAAAGAAGGATGCGAAGCGATGGGATTTGAAATGCTGACCGACATGTTTGCACAGCCGGAGGAGTTTGACCTTCTTCCATACTCTGCACTGTGGGCATATCAGCAGCCACAGGAACTGGCTGAGAAACAGACTATTCTGGATGAAATTGCATGGCCAGGACTGGTTAAGTGCGTAACTGGTACAGAAGATGAGTTTGATGCAAACTGGGAGAGCATGGTACAGGAGCTGACAGACAATGGTCTGGCAGATGCAGAAGAAGCTATGACAGAGTTCCTTGCTACCAAACTTGTTGATGTAGAGTAAGTAAAGCAAAAACATAAAAACATAAGGTTTTGCCGTTGAACGGAAGGCGGCACAAAAACATGGTCTGATATTATTAAATGTCAGGCCATGTTTTAAAATACAGCGACAGTAATGGGAAATGTGAAACATTGTAAAAAGATAACAGTATATGGAAAATCTGCAAACAATTTCATGAGACAAAATCATCGGGAGGTTTTTGGAAAATGACAGAAAAGAAGGAGTTTCAGGTAAACAAAAACACACCGTTCTGGGATGCATCACTGACGGATCAGGAAAGAATCGACTGGCTGTTAAAAGAAATGACGGTCGAAGAAAAACTGGGATACCTCGCCAGCTCTTCCCCGGATCTGCCGCGCCTTGGCATTCCGGGTGTCTCTGTGGGCGGTGAGGCGGCACACGGCGTTGAGGGCAGAAACGATCAGAACGGTCTTGGAAAACCGGATGTGACAACATCCTTCCCACAGCCGATCGGTATGAGTGCATCCTGGGATCCGGAGCTGATCAGACAGGCCGGTGAAATAACAGGAACCGAGGCGCGCGTCGTATGGCACCGCCATGAGGGCCATGGACTCAGCAGATGGGCTCCGACCGTTGATCTTGAGCGCGATCCGAGATGGGGAAGAAACGAAGAAGGTTACGGAGAGGATCCTGTGCTGACCGGAAAGATGGCCGGTGCTTATATCCGGGGAATGCAGGGCGATGATCTGAAGTATCTGCGCTGTGCAGCGACCTTAAAGCATTTCTATGGAAACAACACGGAGGTCGGCCGCGGATGGAAAAATTCTTCCATTGACCCGCGGAACAAATATGAGCTGTATCTGGAGCCATTCCGCAGATGTATTGAGGACGGCGGCGCAGAGGGCATTATGACGGCATATAACAAGATCAACGGAACGATCGGTATCCTGAATCCGGAAGTGACCGATATTCTGAAAAAACAGTACGGTCTCCGTCACGTTGTCAGCGACGGCGGTGCGATGGGACTTGTCGTGAATCTGCATCACTATTTCGGACAGCATGCGGAGACGATCGCAACGGCGCTGAAAGCCGGTGTGGATGCCATGTCTGACGATCCGCGTATGGTAGAGCAGGCGGCACGCGAGGCATATGAGCTTGGCATTCTGAAAGAAGAGGATATGGACCGCTCTATTCGCTGTATGATGGAGACGAAGCTTCGTCTCGGCGTTTATGATCGGGAAAATCTGAATCCGTATGACCGTGTGACCGAGGACGATATCGATTCCCCGAAGGCACGTGAAATCTGTAAAGAGCTGAGCCGCGAATCGATCGTACTTCTGAAAAATGAGAACGGAGCGCTGCCACTTGACAAAGCCCTGAAAGCAGAAGATATTGCCATTGTCGGACCGCTTGGTGATGCATGGTATCAGGACTGGTACGGCGGAACGGCACCATACCGCACAACCTTCCTGCAGGGGATGGAAGTACTGAAGCAGGAGAACATTACATTCGCGGATGGTCTGGATCGCGTTGTTTTCCGCTGTGATGGAAAAAGTCTTGCCGTAGCAGAAGACGGAACACTTCAGATGGCAGATGAGCCAGATGTGTTTATCAAGGAATACTGGGGTGAGGGAAGCTATACGTTCAAGAGTGTCCGTACCGGAAAATACCTCGGCGCAAGACTCTCAGAGTCGCAGGGAGAAAAGCCGAAAATGGGACAGATTGCGGCAGACCGGGAGGAAGCCTTCGACTGGTTCGTGATGGAGATTTTCCACGTGGAGCCACAGGAGGATGGCAGCGTTGTGCTGACCAACCGTTTCCATTACCCGGTTTATAAGGATGCAGAGGGATTTTTCTCCTTCGAGCAGACAGAGGGAATTCCGATTACGATGGAGGTTGTCGAAAACGGAATTGAAAAAGCAGTTGCTGCAGTCCGGGGCAAAAAGCAGGTTTTACTTGCGCTCGGCTGTAACTCCGTGATCAATGCGAAAGAGGAGATCGACCGCAACACACTGGAGCTGCCAGAGGAGCAGGAGATGCTGCTTGACCGGATCGCAGAGGTCAATCCGAATACCGTTCTGGTGCTGTTTACGAATTATCCGTACACACTTCAGAAAGCGATGGAAAAACTGCCGGCGATCATCATGTCTGCAACGGGAAGCCAGGATATGGGAAGCGCAATGGCAGAGGCTGTGCTTGGAATCTATGCACCGGCCGGCCGTCTGAATATGACCTGGTATGAGAGTATCGATCAGCTGCCGGACATTGACGATTACGACATCATCAAAGGAAAAAGAACGTACCGCTATTTCGACGGGAAGGAATTGTATCCATTCGGCTATGGCCTGACGTATACCACATTTGCGTATGAGAACTATAAGATTTCCTTAAAAGATGACCGTCTGCTGCAGATCTCTCTCGATGTGAGAAATACGGGCGATACCGCAAGCGACGAGGTCGTCCAGATCTACGGTTCCGCTTTGGAATCCTGCGTAAAGAAACCAATCTGCCAGCTGCTTGATTTTGTCCGTGTGAAAAACATTGCCCCGGGCGAGACGAGACACATCGCACTGGAAATCCCGGTGGAGGAGCTTCGCTTCTACGATGTCATCAGCCGCAGACTGATGGTAGAAGAAGGAACGTATGAAATCTATGCGGGCGCATCCTGCAAGGATAAAGCCGTTTCCGCAGAAATCTTTATTCCGGGCGGAAAAAGGGGAGTACGCGATCTGAGTGCATTTACCGCGGCAGACCACTACGATGATTACGAGAACATGTATCTGACGGAGGGCCACTTCAATTTCAAGGCAGTCCGCGTACAGGATGAGACGAAAGACGGCGTTCTCGTTTACCGTGACTGTGATCTTTCCGATGCTGCTGTTCTGGCGCTTCATGTGAAGAGTGAACGCGGCGGCAGTGTGGAAGCCTTTGTGGACGGTGTTTCGATGGGAAGCTTTACCGGTGACACAAGAACCTGTGAGTTCCGCAGCGCCCCGAAACTGGACCGCTATGCGGAGGAAGAAGTAAAAGAGCGCAACCGGTACCGCGAGCCGGTTTATGAGGATGTTGAAATTTCCCTCGCAGACAGACCGCAGACGGACGGCGCATCTGAGATCCGTCTCGTCCTGAAGGGAGATATGCGGATCTGCTATCTGCGTGTGCTGAAAAATAAGAGCACAGGAAAAATTCAGATGGGCGTAGCAAACTAACCAGATAACGTATTGTCTGAAAAAAGTATTGACAAATTGTGTGAATATGAATAAAATGTTCTTGTAAAAACAAAATACGGAGATCTTCAGGGCAGGGTGTGATTCCCTACTGGCGGTATAGTCCGCGACCCGCTGCGATATCAAACAGCGGCTGACTCAGTGCAACTCCGGGACCAACAGTTAAAGTCTGGATGAAAGAAGATGAAATAAAATTTATTTGCATGGAAATATTTTTGGTGCCCTGAATTCAAGAAAAGGAATTCAGGGCACTTTTTTTCGCGGGCAACGAGCCAAAGTCCGTGCTTGCACGAGACCTTGGCGACTGCCGCGAAAACGAGTTCAAATTCGTGGAGCGTATTTGGACTCGTTACTTCCGGCAGAACCGGTCAAGATCTCCAGAAAAAAGGAGAAATGCAGTTATGAATGCACAGACAACAGCAAAACAGACATCAAAGATGTCGCAAATCGGAAAAACCCGTTACATGGTACAGGTGGCAATGCTCGGCGCCGCCGCAGTCGTATTGATGTTTTTTGACATCCCGCTTCCGTTTGCCCCGAGTTTCTACAAGATTGATTTAAGCGAAGTTCCGGTGCTGATCGGAGCCTTTGCGATGGGACCTCTTGCCGGAGCTGCGATTGAGCTGATTAAGATTCTGCTGAACCTTGTCATGAAAGGAAGTACCACCGCAGGTGTTGGCGAAGTAGCAAACTTCCTGATTGGCTGTGCGTATGTTATGCCGGCCGCATGGATCTACAAAACACAAAAAACCAAGAAAAATGCCATGATCGGTATGGCAGTCGGAACCGTATTTCTGGCAGCAGCCGGCGGTCTTCTGAACGCTTTTGTACTGCTTCCGGCTTATGCAGCAGCCTTTGGAATGCCGATGGATGCCCTTGTGGGAATGGGATCTGCAGTCAACAAAGCAATTACAAGCCTTCCGACCTTTGTTCTGTTTGCCGTTGTACCGTTTAATATCATCAAAGGTGTTGTGGTATCACTGGTAACCATGCTTCTGTACAAGCACATCAGCAGACTGCTGAAGGGTGAGGCGATGAATTAGTTCATCATTTCCGAAATCATTTCCGTAAACGGAGAATCCAATAAATACGTTGTAGAGAGACGGACAAAATGCAGAGAGAAATCCTCTGTTTTTTGTCCGTCTTTTAAAATTTTCGGGGAATGGCGGCAATGGATTGCCCACACAGGTCTTTTAGTAGTACAATGAAGCATAATCGATAAAAGAAAATACGCAGCGAAATTGGAAAGGAGCGCAAAAAAAAGAGATCCGCACATTGGCTGAAATCTCTTTTCTATCACATTTTAATATTGTTATTATGTCTCGAAACTGTTAAGCGCTTTCCAGATGTTCCATCACTTGAACGCCCCATTTAAAAAGGGCGGTTCGCATGGCGAAGGTCAGGACTGCGGTAAGCAGAATCATCACGCTCGTGGTGATGTGGATGTTGAGGTGAAGTTTTCCGTACAGCAGGTAGCCGGCTCCGATCAGGATTGCGCCGACGGTGAGGTCGATGAGGACGGAGATCAGGGAGCGGTTGTTGGATTTTATGGCGGCGGTTTCGTTTTCCCAGTTTAATTTCGGAAATGCAAGGTCAAAAAGGAGCTGTTCATAGTTGACGAACAGGGTAAATAAAACCGTGATCACCGTGGTGTAAAGAAGGGTCGCCGGGTGCAGACCGAAGACGACAGCAATCATGTTGAAGACCAGAGCGTACGGCAAGGTGCCAAGGAGACTGATCAGGATGCCGCTTACCAGCATGGCACGGATCTGGTCGTGATAGCTCATCGGAATGCATTTCATATAGATGTATTCGCTGCCCTTTCGGGACATCGCTGTGGCGGAGATTACGCAGAACATGGACATCATGACGGCGATTCCGGCGGCGGTAAGGACGGCAACTGCGACGGGCAGTTCCCCTTTCAGGAGGCGGAATATGGTGCCATCGGCGACAAGCCGGGTCCAAAGGCCGGTGGTTTTAGCCATGCCAAGGCTGGAAATGATTGAAATGAGGGCAATACCAAGCATGAAGACCGGCCAGATGAGAGGCATCAGAACACAATTCATGAACCAGGCCGGTGTGCGGTACAGTTTTTTCCATTCAATCATCGCATAGGTGCGGACCGGATTTTTGCTTTTGACGGTTCGGGTCACTTCTTCTTTGGATAAAATGCGTTTTTCGCTGGTGGTCTCGCTCATGCCGAGGACAGCCGGGAGGTAGATTTTCCAGGCGAGAGCGAAAAAGACAGCAAGGATGACGGCTGTTGTAGCGATGTAGAGTATCATTTTGAGAAAGGATGCATCTGCAAGGCTTCCGGTCATCAGGGGCAGGTTCGGAAAAATGGTCCGGAAGGCGCGCAGAGTGCCCTTCTGGCTTTCCATCAGGTTCATGATATCCTGCATTTCAAAATTTCCGATACTGCGCGAAAATACGTTGATGCCGATCGCAAAAATCAGGGATGCGGCGAACCCGAGGTAGCTTAAGAAATCCTTGTTTCGGATATTTTTGAAAAGACGCATCACGAGCATCGTCAAAACTGCGGCGTAGACGAGCGGCACAACCGGGAAAATAAGGCAGGCGAGGATCATATTGATCCAGTAAAAAATGCCCATTTTGGCGCTGATCCCGTACCCTAACAGAAACGGAAAGAACAGCAGTACAATAAGATAGTATTCGTTCAGCAGACAGCAGAAGCCTTTCGCACCGACAATCTGCGCCGGGGTAAACGGCAGCGGCAAAAGCTTTACGAGGTCAGAGTCCATGTAATACTCGCTCAGAAACAGCGGCAGGCCATAGAAGAAAATGACCATCATGCCGATGGCACAGACGAACTCGATCAGCAGGGTTTCCAGCCCGAGCGGCTGCAGGAAGGTATAGCCGGAATATCCCAGAAGAAACAGTAAGACCGACACGGGAAGGAGGCAGACACCAAGCAGAAGGTATACAACGATACGTCCTCCGTCCGAAAATGCTTTCTTTTTTCCGCTCTTCTGATTGCTTTTTCCTGGTCCGCTTTTCAGAAGGAAACGGGTGAGAATCCATAAGTTACGCATGTTCGGTGATCTCCAGAAAGATATTTTCAAGTGTCTGATCCGGATAGGCCGCTTTTAATTCTTCCAGGGTACCCAGGTATACCTGGCGGCCGTGATGGATGATGGCGATGCGGTCGCAGAGTTTTTCCGCTACTTCCAGCACATGGGTGGAAAACAACACGGCGTTTCCGGCATCGGCGTGTTCACGCATCATCTGTTTGAGCTCGTGCGCGGAGCGCGGGTCAAGGCCGGTCAGCGGCTCATCGAGAATCCAGACCGGCGGCTTGTGGATCAGTGCGCCCATCACCATGATTTTCTGACGCATGCCATGCGAGTAGCTCATGATACGGCTCGAAAGGTTCTCTTCCATCTCAAAGCGTTTTGCGGTTTCTTCGATAAAACGCTGACGTTCTTCCGTTCCGACACCGTAGATATCTGCCATAAAATTCAGATATTCAATTCCCCTGACGCGAAGAAACGCATCCGGGTCGTCGGGCACAAAACCGAACTGGCGCTTGGCTTCGAGCGGATCCTTCTGGATATCTTTTCCATTGATTTCAATCGTTCCCTCGGACGGTGCCAGGATGCCGGTGATCATTTTTAATGTTGTCGTTTTCCCGGCTCCGTTTGGGCCGATAAATCCGGTGATCTTTCCATCTTCGATATCCCAGGAAAGATCATCGACGGCTTTTTTGCTTCCATCGCCGTAAATTTTGCTGACGTGGTTCAGACGAATCATGTTTTATTCCCCCTCTTTTTTTCTTGTAAAACGAAACTGTGACTCTCTTGCTTCGTTTCTAAAAACAGACTGCCCTTTTCTCACTCCGAAAGCTCTTATCCTTCCCTGCGCAGGAAAAGGAGTCAGGCGGATATTCGCAATCCGCTTCGCTACTTGCTTGATTCGGTTAAATTTCGAAGCACGGGCTGTGATCTTGTGTTTTTTTCAGTATGCATTCTTCTGCCAGAACTGTCAATCAGCGGAACGAAAAATACAGAATTTTGTAAGAACTTGTAAGACTTTTAGAGCGTGTCTGAAAAAAAAGATACCGCAAAGTGAAGCCTGCAGATTGCGGAAATGCTTTTTCAGACACGCTCCAGGATCAAATCCGATTTTACCCTCTACTTTTTCAGAATCACATCAATGACTGTATCGACTCCATCCGGCAATACCGGGTCTTCGCCGAGATCGGCGAATGCCATGGTCGGATAATCGCTGTGTACCCAGCTTGTGGAAACCGGGATTTCCGCGCCGGTTGCGACGTAGCGGATCGCCTGAATTTCTTCTTTTTTCACGCCGGGCAGCGGCAGCGGCCCAACGGTATTTTCATAGACATGAAAATACAGATGGTTTCCGTGGCGCGTCACACGGCCAAAGTCCGGTTTCTCAATACCGGCTTTTCCGCAGCCGTAAATGCTCTCTCCGTTTTTCTTCATCCACTTTCCAATCTCAGCCAGCCGTTCGATCGACTCCTCCGGGATATTTCCCCTGGCGTCCGGGCCGACATTCAAAAGCAGGTTTCCACCCTTCGATACGCACTCGACCAGCTTTTTGATCAGCATCGGTGCCGGTTTGAAGAAGTGGTCGTTGGCACAATAGCCCCAGTGATTGTTCATCGTAACGCAGGATTCCCAGGCGATATCGTTTCCATTTACATCCTGGATGCCATTCGGCGGAATCATCTGCTCCGGGCTCACAAAGTCGCCGTGGTACGGGGTCGGATTTCCGGCCGCCAGAGAACCGTAGCCCTCTCCGCTCACCTCGAGACGGTTGTCGATGATGACATCCGGCTGGAGCTTCCGCACCATATTGATCAGCTCCGTCGCTTTCCATGCTTCGCCGCGCAGCGTATCGTAGGAAAAGTCAAACCACAGCACATCGAGCTTTCCGTAGTTTGTGCAGATCTCGCGTACCTGATTGTGCATGTAGGTCAGGTAGCGGTCGAAATCGCGGTCATCGTTTTTGTATGCCGGGTTGTTCCGCATCGGGTGGTTCCGGTCGCCGTAATGTGGGAAATCGTCGTGGAACCAGTCGAGCAGGGAGAAATACAAACCGACCTTCAGTCCTTCTGCGCGGACGGCATCAACGTACTCTGCAACGAGGTCGCGGCCGCATTTCGTGTTGGTGGATTTGAAATCGGTATACTGGCTGTCAAACAGGCAGAATCCATCGTGATGCTTGGCAGTCAGAACCACGTATTTCATACCGGCCTCTTTCGCCGCCTTGGCCCATTTCCGCGGCTCGAAATCAACAGGATTGAACTCCTCAAAATATTTCATGTAATCTTCTTTTGGAATCTGCTCGGTACTCCGCACCCATTCTCCGCGCGCCGGGATGGCGTAAAGCCCCCAGTGGATAAACATGCCGAAACGGGCGTCGCGGTACCACTCCATCCGCCTGTCATAGGCTTCTCTGTCAAATTTGTACATCGTTTTGCTTCCTCCTGTTTTAGTTTTATATTGGTAATGATTCGGTTAAATCTTGATTTTCACCCATTTTCCCTGTTTGAATCGGATCGTCGCAAAGATAAACCGTGACATCTGATCCGCCAGCACGCCGAACCAGATTCCGACGATGCCAAGCCCCAGCGTGTAACCGCCGAGATACGAAACGATCGTACGAATAAATGTAACGCTGATCATGGATGCAACTGCCGTATAAAGCGTATCTCCCGCACCGCGCAGGCATCCCATGTAAATAACCTGACAGATCTGGAAAATGACGACGAAAATAATGACATGGATGATGCTGACACCGATTTCAATGATATGCTGTTCTTCGAAAAACAGACTGTACAGCCATCTTCCGCCGAAGAGATAAATCGCAACGAGGCATACTGCGATGCCCGCGCCGATCAGACGGCACGTTCTGCCGTACTCTTTCGCAAGATCCGGCTTTTTTGCGCCGAGGCTCCGGCCGATCAGTGCAACCGCTGCGGACTGGAGGCCATCGCCGAACGCAAACGAAAGCGACATAATATTCATGCCGACCTGGTGTGCCGCCATCGCATCGGTTCCCTGCTTGGCCGCCATGATCGCCGTCATCATAAAGCCGATCCGCATGAAAACCTGCTCGAAAAACACACTGTACCCGACCCTGACCAGGCTGATGAACGCTGCAAGCGTCGGTTTAATTTTGTTCTTCAGAATATAGCCAAGGTTCAGGAATCCGTCTTGCTTTGTGATGGAAAGGATGCTCATCACACATCCGACAACCGTTCCTGTGACGGTTGCCAGTGCCGCACCCTGAATGCCGAGTGCCGGGAACCCGAAATGGCCGTTGATCAGAAGATAATTCAGAATAATATTAATCGTATTTGATGTTACATTTGTGCGCATCGTGATTTTTGTATTGCCCGCACCGCGCTGTGCCGAGTTGATCCCCATCTGGATACAGTTAAAAATCATACCGCCCATGATGATACGGAAATATGTTACTGCGCCGTTATGCGTCTCCGCCGTTGAGCCGCACAGATGGATGATCGGACTTGCAAACGCCACAAATCCAACACTGAATGCAGCTGCCGCAAGGATAATAAATACAAGCGCAGTTACCAGGGTCTCATTCGCCGCACTCTGTCTTTGTTCCCCTCGCCGCCGCGCAACAAGGGCGGAAATCGACACATTCAGTGCAAAGAAAAACGCCAGGCCAAGCAGCTTCGGCTGTGTCGTCAGGCCGACCGCGGCAACTGCGTAAGAGCCAAGCGAGCTTACCATCAGCGAATCCACAAGACCCGCAAATGCAATAAAAAACGACTCCACGATCGCCGGCCACGCCATGTTGACGGCGGTCTGGAATGTGTCTTTGTGGTATTTCCCCTGTAACTTGTTTCCTAAGTACCCCATTTCTTTTCCTCTCTTTCGTCCCAATACCAATTTCTATTTTACTTTGTTTTAACAGAAGGGTCAATACGGTACCGGCAGAAAAAAGCCAGCCGCAAAAGCAAAATTCTTTTCGCTTTTTGTGGCTGGCTTTTCTTTTATCTTTCCGTAGCGATTCAGACCCCCATCTTGATTCCGCTTACGCTACATCCCAGTATTGCTTCTTATTTTTTCAGCACAAATTCTGCCTTATTCTCTGTCGTGCTGTCGCTTCCGATGAAGACTTCGAAAGCACCGTTTTCACTTTCTACACGCTCATTTTCTGTCAGGAAGCGAAGCTCTTCTTCTGTGATTTTGAAGATGACTTCGGTTTCTTCTCCCGGCTGAAGGGTTACCTTGCAGAAATCTTTCAGCTCTTTCACCGGGCGTACCACGGATGCGGCTACGTCGTGGATGTAAAGCTGTACGGTCTCGGTTCCCTTTGTATCGCCGGTGTTTTTCACGGTTACGGAGGCTTTAATCTCATCTTCCATGCCAAGCTCTGCCTTGTCCAGTTTCACATCTGAAATTGCAAAGCTGGTGTAGCCAAGGCCATATCCGAACGGGAACAGTGGTGCGTTCGGGATGTCGAGGTATTTGGAACGGAAACGGTCTTTGTCCTTGCCCGGCACATGCGGTCTTCCGGTGGAATACTCGTTGTAGTGAACCGGCACCTGGCCTACAGAGTACGGGAAGCTCATGGTCAGCTTGCCGCTTGGAGCGTATGCACCGAAAACAACGTCTGCGATTGCATTGGCACCCTCGGTACCCGGCATCCATACTTCAAGAACGGCTTTTGCTTTCGATACGACATCGCGCAGGTCGAGCGGACGACCGTTGAAGAGAACAACGACAACGTTTTCATTGACTTCTGAAACGCGCTCAAGCAGTCTCTGCTGGATTTCCGGAATGCGGATGTTCGCGTTACTGGTTGCCTCGCCGGACTGCAGACGGTCCTCACCGATCGCAAGAACGACAACCTCGGCCTCCTTTGCTGCGTTTACAGCCTCAAGAAGCATTGCCTCCTCTTCCTCCGGTGTATGGGACTGCTCCATCGCCTCGCCGAAGCCCTCCAGGCGGATGTCGGAGCCAAGCATCGGAGAGCCTGCATGGAAGCTCATGTTTGTCGTATCTGCCTGCGCTTTTACGGCCTCTTCCAGATTTGTCACATCCTTTGCATCTCCGATGAAGGACCAGGAGCCCATCAGGTTTCTGCTGTGGACATACGGTCCGACCCAGGCAATTTTTTTCTCCTTGCCAAGCGGCAGGATTTTCTCTTCGTTTTTCAGCAGGACAAACGATTTTCTTGCGGCTTCTCTTGCCAGGGCGCGGTGCTCTTTGCAGAGAATGACTTCTTTTTCTTTCGTCTCGTCTGCGTCTTTATACGGATTTTCAAACAGTCCCAGTTTGTTTTTCAGTTCCAGAATACGCATGCAGGACTCGTCGATCAGATCCTCGGAAAGCTTACCCTCTCTTACAAGACGGCACAGGTTTTCGCAGTAAATGCCGGTCATCATATCGATATCGACGCCTGCCTCGGCGGAGCGGACAGCTGCCTCCTCACGGTCTGCGCAGTAGCCGTGGTAAATAATCTCCTCGATTGCCGCCCAGTCGGAAATCAGAACTCCGTCAAATCCCATCTCGTCACGCAGGATGCCGCGCATCAGTTTCTTGTTTCCGGTTGCCGGAACACCGTTTACCGTGTTGAAGGAAGTCATTACCATCGCTGCGCCTGCATCGATACCGGCTTTGTAGGATGGCAGATAGAAGTCACGGAAGGTATGCTCGGAAAGCTCTACCGTATTGTAGTCTCTTCCTGCTGTCGGAGCACCATAGCCTGCGAAATGCTTCACACAGGAAGCAATCTTGTACGGCTCCTTCAGATCGTCTCCCTGGAATCCGCGCACCATTCCGGCACAGAACAGACCGTTCAGATACGGATCCTCACCGGTAGACTCCATGACACGGCCCCATCTTGCATCGCGGACCAGGTCGGTCATCGGTGCGAAGGTTACGTGAAGGCCGGAAACAGCTGCCTCTTTTGCAGCAACTGCCGCACACTTTTCGGACAGCTCCGGTTCAAACGTTGCGCCCTGTCCCAGTGGAATCGGGAAAATGGTCTTGAAGCCGTTGATGACATCCAGCATGAACAGCATCGGGATGTGATGCGGGTGCTGCTCCACAAAATCCTTCTGGATTTTCTTTAACGTTTCTGCACCCATGCTGCCCAGGATGGAACCGGAAAGCGCTACATTTTCCGGCGTAAAGCCTTTATCCGCCATCGGTCCCATGGCTGTGATGTCCATATCTTTATTGAAGAAGGCACCCACCACCTGGCTCATCTGGTTCACTTTTTCTTCCAGCGTCATGTCGGCCAGAAGCTCTTTTAATTTCTGCTCGGTCATTTTTTCTCCTCCATACCTCGTTTTTGCTGTATCTGCTTCTTCAGAAACCCCTAAAATGTCAGAAAAATATCGTTTTTCCGTTTTTTCTGAATCTTATACTGAAATTTTACCACATCTGATCTGAAAAAAATATCCCCTGATCCGACCTTTTTCTTTCACTATTCTGACCTGTTTGCTGTTGTTCCGGTGCGTAAGAAAGTGATAAAATCCTCTGTTATTTCCCGGACATGTGAAGGGTGGCTTTCCGCTATTTTTCACTAAAGCTTCTTCGGTATTCCAGCGGTGCGTATCCCGTATTATCCTTAAACATCTTCGTAAAGTATGAGAAATTGCTGTACCCCACATACAGCGACACCGTATTAATCGGCAGCGTGCTCTGTGTCAGAAGCTTTTTTGCCTCCTCCACCCGCTTTTGGATGATATAATTACTGATCGAAATACCCTTTTCTTTTTTAAAAATCCGGGACAGATAATCCGTATTCAAAAAGACAAGCTCCCCAAGCTCCTCCCGGTGAATCTCCTCCCGGTAATGTGCATCGATATAAGCGCATACCTGACTCGTAACCGAATCTGATTTGTTGATGTACTGTCTGTACTGCACTGCTTTCCGAACCAGTACCCCCGCATATTCCATCATCTCTTCTCTTCCGTAAAGAGAATTTCGATGCAGATTTTCCATATCCGCATCTGCAAACAGTGCGTACGCCTTGATCTCCCGTTCCGAAAGCCATGCATACACCACCTGCGTCAGATCGGTACGGAGTGCTACCAGAAGCTCCCTGGTAATCATTCCTTCCCGCTCCGTCCGGTCAAGGTATTTCTGCAGCCGCTCCAGCAGCTCCTCCGGTTTTTCCTCCGAAAGCAGAGCTTTCCACACATCCAGCTCCTTATTTTCGTAGCTGGTCTGCGGAGCCTGAAATTCGTTCAGAAACAGCACCTCGTTCCGCACGGAAAGGCTTCCCTCCCGCATTTTCTGAAGATTCCGGCTCTGCTTTTGCATCCCCCGCACAGATTCCCACTGTCCGGCACCGCACCACAGCTCCGGATAGATTTTTTCATTCATCCACGCAACAAACTGCCGCAGAATTTCACAGTCCCGCTCACCGTCATGCGGGAATGCTTTTTCCTTTGACTGTGTAACAATCCAGTAGCTGCCCGGTTCCTGGTAAAAAACAGTATCTACCGCAATGTCCGTTTCCTCATACAGTTCCGACAGCACATTTTCGATCACAAATTCCATGGTCGCCGTATCCCACATTTCCCGCTTATTGCTCTTTATTTCCGGCATCAGACAAATCAGCCGGAAATAGTGTCCCGGTCCGTATGAAAGCTGGCGCTGTGCTGCCGTTTCGCAGAATTTTTCCTCGGAGAAGCCGCTTTTCAGCACATTTTTCCAGATATCCTGCTGCAGAATTTTTCTGTTCTGATTCCACTTGATGCTTTCCTGCCTGAGATCCTGTATTTTCTTTTCTTTCGCAACAGATTCCGCCGCACGCTGCACGGCCGCCTTCAGCTTTTCAAAATCAATGGGCTTCAGCAGATAATCGACACTGTTCAGCTGTATCGCTCTTCTGGCATAGTCAAACTCCGCATAGCTTGTCAGGAAGATGACCTGGACCTTCAGCTCCTCTTTCCTGACCCACTCCACAAAATCGAATCCCGTTCCGCCCGGCATCACGATATCGCTGATTACAATATCAATATCCACCATTCCCATGATGTTCTTCGCCTGCTGTACGGAAAACGCAGTGTACACCTCGCTCACCCCGGTCTCTGTAAGATCGAGATTTCTTTTGATACTTTCAATCACGTACTCTTCATCATCCACGAGCAATAGTTTCATGTTCTTCTCCCCCTGTCTTGTATGGAATATGGATATCTACAATCGCTCCGCCGAGCGGGCTGTTATCGAAATGAATCTCTCCTGTATCACCATAATAATAACGGAATCGTTTCAGGCAGTTTTCAATCCCGATATGCTTTCCATGCTCGGAAATATCTTCCCCTGCTTTCAGCCTTTGCAGCGTCTCCTCCGGGAAGCCGTTTCCGGTGTCCGAAATATAAATGTTGACATACTTTTCTTCGCCGCGGTCCTCCGGGTAAACCGTCACGGAAATCAGCGGAACCGTCTCCAGCGTCAGGGCATGTTTTGCCGCATTCTCTACAAACACCTGAATCAGAAACGGGAAGATTACCGCGTCTTTCACTTCTTCATGGACTTCAAAATAATAGGTGAATTTTTCCGGATAGCGCAGCAGCAGAATTTTGAGGTAATTTTCGCAGTGATTCGTCTCCGCCGTCACCGGCACCATCTCGCTTGTATTGCGGAAAATATAGGCGAGATAATCGGACGTAATACGGCTCATCGACTTTGCATGGTCGTACTGTCCGAAGTCAATCATGCTGTAAATAAAGTTCAGACAGTTCATGTAAAAATGCGGACGAATCTGGATTTTCAGGTAATCCATCTCGATTTTCTGTTTTTCCAGCTCCTGCTCATACAGCGTGATCTTCAGACGTCGGATCTGATGAATCATGTTTCGGAATTTATCGTCAATCTGCTCCAGCTCTACCAGATTTCCTTCCGACATCTGATAGGTGAGATCCCCATTGTCATATTTTTGAAGATTTTCCGTAAACATAGCGACCGGCTTTAAGATTTTTGTTTTCAGATGGAACAGCAGCACGGAACCGGCAATCACCATCAGAAAAGCAACGCCAAGAAGGGCAAACACACTTCCCGTCATCAGATTTAAGACTCCCGTCCAGGAGATTTTAATCCGGATTTCAAACGGCGCCTGCGAAAGTTCCTGCCGGAAGGTGTAATTGTCGGTATTAATTTTCGAATTGTCCGTTACAATTCCTTTTTCCGTCAGTGTTCCGATGCTTTTCCCGTTCTGGTCAACGAGACTGACATAGCCGCTCTTTCCAAGAGACAGTTCAGAGAACGGTTCCAGAATTGTCTTCAGATTGACGTAGCAGCCGAGTCCAACGCCCTGACTCTGCGCTACCTTGAGCATATAAACATCGTCTCCCTGGCACATCACGGTCCATTTTTTCTTAACTGCATACGTCTGCTGCGACAGGCTTTTGATCCTGCGCTTCAGCGCTTCCTGCAAATAGGGATCAACGGCGTAAAGCCCGTCGGATGAAATGCTCAGCTGATATAAGCTGTCATCCTTCTGCGTATAGAGAAAAACATTGTAATCCGTTCCAAAATCCCACGCTGCAGATACATAATTCCTTCGCAGCTGCGTAATGACATATTCCTCATACTGATCCTTCTCCATCAGATCCATATATTTCCAGAACGCAGAATCCGGGTTGGAGCTGTCCATTACAGTCGAGAACAGGTTTCGGCTGATTCGAAAAAAACGGTTATCCAGCTCATCCGTATACAGCTTTGAAATCTCTTCCAGCTGCTCATATACCTGCCGCTGCGTCCGGTTCAGAATAAGCACGCTCCCAGCCAGAAAAAGCAGCAGCATACTCAGCAGGCAGATCAAAAGATAACGCCCCTGCTGCGCCAGTGTTGTTTTTTTCGTCTGTTTTGAAATATGCATGAAGTTTCCTCCTTTTTTCTGTTCCGGTACGCTCGAAATTTTTCCGTGTTTGATTTTACGAACTGATCTTTTTTTCTGAATATAATACAGCAGAAAAACAGTACACCTCATGTTTCCATGAGTCTGTACTGTTTTTCTGATTTATGTCGGAAACACCGAAATGTTTCTCTTTTTTATTCCTGCATGGAAAATCATCCCTTTACCGCACCAAGTGTGATACCTTCTGCGAAGTATTTCTGAAGGAACGGATAGATGATAAACAGCGGCAGCATGGCGATAAATGCGATTGCCATACGGATCGAGGTTGTCGGCAGCTTTGCCACCTCCGCGCCGATATTTCCGGTTACTTTTCCACTTGCCAGGTACTGAATATCGGTGATCATCTGATTCAGCAGGTTCTGGATGCTGTAAAGCTTCTGGCCTTCATTTCCTGATAAATAGTATAAACCATTTGTCCAGTCATTCCAATAGCCAAGTGCGGAAAACAGTCCCATTGTTACCAGAATCGGTTTTCCAAGCGGCAGTGTGATGCTGGTGAAAATCTTCATGTGTCCGGCGCCATCGATTTTGGCTGCCTCGAACAGCGCGTCCGGGATACTGGTGTTAAAGTAGCTTCGGATCATCAGCACGTTGTTTGCGCTTAACAGGAAGCCTGGAACAATCAATGCCCAGATCGTGTTTTTGATGTGAAAATACTTTACATACATCAAGTAGGTCGGCACCAGTCCGCCGTTGAACAGCATCGTGAAGAATACGAAAAAGGTAATTGCTCTGCGGTACGGCAGCTTTTTAATCGAAAGCGGATATGCCAACAGAGCGGACATCGCAAGGTTTGCAGCGGTACCGACGATGGTTACAAAAATGGTAATTCCGTATGCTCTCAGGATTTTCTCGCCCTGGCGGATGATATAGGAGTAAGCATAGAAGCTGAATTTCTCCGGGAAGAACGAATATCCGTTGCGGATCAGTGTGTTTTCATCGGTCAGTGAGGAAATAAATACGAGTACAAACGGCAGTATAATGGATAACGTAATCAGAATGAGTACTACATTAATCCAGAACTGGAAACGTTTTGCTTTTTTTGAATTTGTCATACTTCCATCCTCCTAGAATAATGCCTGGTCTTTGTCTACTTTGCGGACAATCCAGTTGCTCAACATTACGACACAGAAGCCTACCAGAGACTGGTATACACCGGCTGCAGATGACATACTGATATTTCCTTGTTCAATCAGGGCACGGTATACGTAGGTATCGATAACGTTTGTGGTCGGGAACAGAACACCGGAGTTCATCGGCACCTGATAGAACAGACCGAAATCGGAATAGAAAATTCTTCCGATGCTGAGGAGCAGCAGGGTGATGATGGTCGGAACGAGGCTCGGCAGTGTGATTTTCGTAATCTCCTGCCATTTGCTTGCACCGTCCAGTCTTGCAGCCTCATAGAAGGAAGGATCGATACCGATCAGGGATGCGATGTAAATCAGGCATCCGTATCCTACGCCCTTCCAGCAGTTCGCGATAATCAGGATCGCCGGCCAGTATTTCGGTTTCTGGTACCACTGAATCGGGTCAATGTGGAACAACGGAAGGATGGAGTTGTTGACAAGACCATTTTCTGCACTCAGAAGCGCATATACGATGTAGCTTAAGATAACCATGGACATCAGGAACGGAAGAAGAATCGCACTCTGATATATCTTTTTGAGCTTTGTGTTTCTTATCTCCGTAATCAGAATCGCAATGGCAATTCCGACTACCATGTTTACAAGAATAAATGCAATGTTATACAACAGCGTATTTCTTGTAATAATCCATGCATCCTTGGAAGCAAACAGGAATTTGAAATTTTTAAGTCCTGCCCACGGGCTTGCCCAGATACCTTTTGCAAAGTTCAGTTTTTTAAACGCAATCACCATACCTGCCATTGGGATATAGTTGTTAATCAGCAGATACAGAAGTGCCGGAAGCATCATCAGATAAAGCGGCCAGTATTCCTTCAGCGCGTTTTTCTTTTTTCCTTTTTTAACCTCTGCTTTTTTCATAAAGCGTCTCTCCTTTTATGAGGGCTGTTTTTTTCAGGTTCTTTCACAGAGAAAGCTCCACATCTTTTCTGGTAAGAGTGGAGCCTTCGGTTACTGTATCACACCGGATTTTTTTCCGCCCCGGTCGTGCTCTTTTTACAAATTATGGTGCCTATTTCTCTGCAAGAAATGCATCCAGCTGCTCCTGCTTTGCAGCAATGACATCGTCGATTCCCGCATCGTCCAGCGCCTCAAGGAACTGTGGAAGCAGTTCTTCCGGATCTCCGGAGCCGCTGCTAAGTGCGCCGTTGTACTGGCTGATTACGTTGTTCAGGGCTGATACCTGATCCGCATATTCGCTGTTATCAAAGACAAATCCCAGTGCTTTCGACTCGATACCGGAAGCGTTGAACTCCTGCATTTTGTCCCAGAGCTGCGGGTCAGATCCATCCCATTTGTATGCGATGAACTGGTTCGGAAGCTCCCATCCACAGTTAAAGCTGTAGCCTGCATTGTCTGCTGTTACACCGTCCGGGTAGTTGATGATTCCGTTTTCTTCATCTTCTACTACATAGTCGGTTCCCTCTTCGCCCCAGTTCAGAAGGTTCATGACCTCCGGGCTGCCATAGATATAATCGAGAACCTGCATTGCTTTTTCCGGATTTTCGGAGTTCTGTGCTACAGAGAAGATAATTCCGCCGTAAGAGGATGAGTTGATGATCGGCTGATCATAGAACGGTACGATTTCAAACTCATATCCTGTGGAGCTCTGGAACTCAACCGGGGTACCTGGATGATAAGCAAAGAACAAGGAGAAGAGATTTCCTGCTTTGCATACGGTTCTCCAGTTTTCTGTGTTTGTTCCGGCATCCTTGCTGATGTAGCCTTTCTGATACCAGTCATGCAGCATAGTTGCAGTCTCCTTGTACCAGTCGCTTGCAAAGTAGTTTTCTACGGTTGTGCTGTTGGTCTGATCCATCAGAGCGCCCGTGTTGGCATCGCCAAGTCCATCAGCGCGGGACAGACGGCTCAGAGGCGTATCACTGTTGTTGCTGGAGAACAGCATTGTCATATCAGGCTCGCCTGCCTGTACGGTCTCAAATACTTTCTCCATATCCTTCGGCTCTTTGATTTCATCGGTATTGATATTATACTTTTCTACCAGGTCTTTTCTCATGAAGATGGCTGGAATGCTGCCTCGTTCGATCTGGTTCGGAACGCCATAGACAAACCCATCAATCTGATTTGTTTTTGCAATATCCTCGCCATAGATATCTTTCAGGTTTGTGCCGTATTTGTCAATCAGTTCAGACATATCCATGATCTGGCCGGAATGCATATACTGTACAGCTGTTGTTGCATTTGTGTACAGAAGATCGATTTTCTCATCGCCGGAAAGCATCAGCTGTAACTGCTGAGATGCGCTTGCCCACGGAAGAACAACGATATCGAGCTTTGCATTCAGCTCCGGCTCCAGAATCTCGTTGATTTTTTCTTCGATTCTCTCTTCATCCTGCTGCTGGCTGCCCTGCAGTACCATAGTTACAGTGTACGGCTCGCCTTTTTCCTCTGTCTTTGCTGTGCTTCCGGAAGCTGCGGAGGAACCGGAATCAGAACTGGATCCTGTGCTTCCGCATGCTGCCATGGAAAATGCCATGGTTGCCGCAAGAATGCCTGCTAACACTTTTTTCTTCATACTTTTTCTCCTTTTCACGTATCGTGTTGTGTGACCTTTGATGGTTGTATTATAGCAGGATTTTGACTTGCAACTCTATAACTGATTTGACTTTGAAGTATCACTCTTCCGACCTTTGTGTCTTTTTTGTGTCTTTTTTCTGTCAAAAATCTTCCACCATCTTTGCCCCTTCTGCCCCATCGAGTTCGGTCACGGTTCCATTCATGACACGGTAAACTCTCTGGCAGAGGCTGAGGACACTCGGACGGTGCGTCGTAACGATACAGGTTTTGTTGGGACGCTGACGGATGATGTTTCGGAGGACGTTTCGTTCCGTCGTGACATCCAGTGCCGAGGTGGCTTCATCGAGAAGCAGCACCGGGGCATCGCGGAGGACGGCACGGGCGATGGCAAGCCGCTGGGACTGGCCTTCGGAGAAACCGCGGCCACGTTCCCCGACGCGGCTGTTGATGGTATCCGGCAGATGCTGGACGAAATCCCAGGCGCAGGAGATTTTGAGTGCCTCAATGATCTCCTCGTCGGTCGCATCCTCTTTTACCATACGCATATTTTCGGCGATTGTGCCGGAAAGGATCGTATTTCCCTGCGGAACATACGCGAAGAGATGACGCGTTTCAGCGTTCATGGGAACCGTCTTTCCGTTTGAGACAATGATCACGGTTTCCCCCTCCTGCGGGCGGATGAGACCGAGAATCAGGCGGATCATCGTTGTTTTTCCCTCGCCGGACGGGCCGACCAGCGCTACGATCTCGCCGGGAGCGGCCTGAAACTCCGATTTGGTGATTACTTTATTTCCTTCTATATAAGAAAATTCTACCCCGTGCATCTGTACCCGGAAGCCATCCTTTGCCAGCGGATCAAGCGCGGCACTCTCCGGGATATGGATTTCTTTTGGCAGCTCCACGAGCTCACGGATCCGGTGCGCCGAGACGGAGCTGTTGAGGAAGGACGGAATAATCGAAATCACGTTTCCAAACGCGCCGGAAAGGTTGCTCCGCTGCTGCAGGAACAACGTCATGGTTCCATAGGTAATGTCGTGCGTCCACAGACGGAACAGACAGTATCCGAATGCCGTAAACTCCACCGCACTCCCGAGAATGGACATTACAATATTGGTTTTAATCGTAAACAGATTATATTTCAGGCTGATGTCTTTGAAAAGTCCCTGCCACCAGCGCATCTTTTTGCTGTAATACGGCGCAATGCCAAACGATTTGATGGTATCAAAATTGTAGAATGCTTCTACCTCAAAGCTCATCAGGTTGCTGCTCATCTCGCGCACTTTTTTGCTGTATTCCCGCTGACGGCGGATCATAAACCGGGACATCAGAAGCAGGAACGGTGCGCTTAAAAAAGCAATCAGTGCCATGACCCAGTCATAATGCAGGATTACGAAAAAGGTGGCAATAAACCGATACACGGCAATGATAATCGTCGGGAGCCAGCTGATTGCGTTGCCGCTGACCGTTCCAATGTCGCCGTTGAAACGGTTGAGTACGTCACCGTTTGCGTATTTGCTGATTTCCAGCCAGTCCGCATCAACGATTTTGTCAAAAATATCCGCCTGGATGTCGTTGTTGATGGCGATACCAAGCTTCGTTGAAATGCGGTTGATGACACTCTCAAACCCAAGGCTGAACACGGTGCTTCCGATCATGATGCAAAGCAGCAGCGGGAGCTTCTGTATCTGGTATCCGGTGATGATATCGATCAGGTATTTTCCTGCCACGCTGCTGACAAGGCCAAGAGAAGTGCTTAAGATGCCGAGAATCGTGTAAAAAACGATCGCACCTTTATAGCGCGCACTGTAGCCAAAAATCCATTTCCAGTCATCGATGATTTCAGAGAACGTTCCATTTTTCCATCGCTCCGACAGGATGCGGATAGACTCAAAGGGAGCGTCTTTACTTTTCTCTTTGGATTCTTCCTGCATGCGCGCCTCCTCTCTTTTTCCCGTCTGCGGTGCGGATCATATCGTATTTCTTCAACAATTCGACACGTCCCGCACCCACTTCAATGCTCAATTTCTGTCCTTTTTCTCCCTGCCCCAGCCATTTCAGGATTCGCTCCACGTATGCAGCCGGGAGCAAAAACGGATACCTCGCCGCATAGGGATACTTGTTTTTCATATAGGAAGCTTCCGGAACCAGCGATTTCCAGATTCCCCCGGCTGTGTGCTTTTCCATTCCGGTTTCTGCCGCATACAGGGTAATGTTTGCACTGTGGATCCGTCCCGCGCTCGATTTTCCGAACGAACCGGCATCGAGAATATCGATCAGAAGCGCTTCGGAATCCGAGTGAAGCTTCTTTGCGGCACGGACTGCCCCACTTGCTTCATAGGAAAAGCCCAGATACCGCTCGCCGATATCCAGCAGATTGATACAGAAGCACGTCATATGATACTCTTCGCACAGCTGCCAGAACATTTCCCAGTCTATTTTTCTTCCATATATACGAATCATCTGTACCATATCACAGATCTGACGGATCCCGACGCCGCCGTGAAGAAAGTGCTTGAAGCTGTGACAGAGAAGATAGAAAAGATGATGCGTTTCTTCTAAGGTAAAGATACTCTGACCCTGCACTTCCACCCTGGATGGATGCGCAAAAACATCGGAAAATGCACGGTTCAGATAACCATAGGCAGAGGATTCTGTGCTGAACAGCCTGGTATGTATTTCATAGAAGACCCCTGTTTTCGGATGAATGTAGCCCATCTCTTCCGGGGCATCACCGTCTTTGGCACCATTTGGCATTGCGGTTTCTTTGTCCCGCACAAAGCCCTTCCTCATAAAACAGGCATCTACTGTTGCAAAATCCTTTGCCGAAATCAGAAGATCCTCATCCCCGGACGGGCGCAGATCCGGCTTCGGATAGAGACTTCTGCACACAATTCCTTTCATCACCAGCGGCTGCACGCCCAGATGCTCCAGCTCCTTTTCATCGGAAAGAAACAGCGCTGTACGCGAAACCTGCTGCAAAACACTCTGCATTGCCTGCGTTTTTACCTGTCTGCGAAGCTCGTCCGGAAGTTCTGCAAATTCCGGTGTTTTGCCCACAACATCGTAGACCGCTGACAGCAGCGAATGCTGTGCCGCTAGGACAAACAGATGATTCCATTGTTTTTCTGTCAGCGCCTGAATTTCCGCCGGCGATGCTTTTTCTTCTGTCAAAAACGCACAAATCACCGCAAGGAATGCGGTTTCTGTTTCTGTAATCATCTTCTTTTCCTTTCATTTTCTGTGCACGCATCATTTTTCTTTTTATCCACACCGAATAACCGGGCATATCCATGCATCAGAATCGGGCGAAGCGGGATGATGCGAATCCAGACCTGTGCAAAAAACTCCCACCAGAACGTTCCCGGTACAAGTATTTTTCCTTTTCGTTCCACTTTTGTCACCCGTGCAAAGATCTGCTTCCGTTGCACATGATGCTCGATTTCCGTCTGTGCATCCCCGATTATGTCATAACCGTCTGCATGAACGCGGCAGATCCGATGCACGACAAACTGTCCGCCCGGCCGCTCATAAAATACGATATCACCTCTCCGAAGTTCCCGCTCCGGCGCTCGGAAGAAAATACTGTCGCGTCCATGAATCAGAAACGGCGCCATGCTGCTCCCGGAAATCACCATACGCATTTCTCTGCCCTGCTCTACAAGTTCTTTCAGCATTCCGACATAGGCACGTGTATCCATCATTTTCATGCATGTTTCTCCCTTTTCTGAATCATGTTTTTGTGCAGTGCAGCTGCATATGTTTCACTTTCGAACGAACCGGCCCCGATCTCCTGCTCCAGCGTTTTCACCGCATCTTCTGAAATGTCGCACGCCAGATGATACACCGGAACTTTTCCAGCAAGCTGTTCGAGAAGGTCGAGACTGTGCACCATTCCCTCCCTGTCCCAGCGGTTCATGGTGATCTGTCCGTACAGACTCGTAAATGCCTCTGCCGGACGCAGCCGCCACGCCTGATTCGTCTTTGCCTGGCTCAGCATTACAATGCATCCGACCGGGAGCTTTTTGTTTTCGCAGACTCCTGATGTTCCGCAGACCGGCCAGCCGTTTGCTGTCCACGCTGTGCCATCATATTCCAGCAATGCCTTATCCCCATTTACGGTACGGCTTCCCCGGTACTGTTCCCAGAGTTCCGCCTGCGTGGTTTTGCCCGTTCCCGATGGTGCAGAAAAGAGCATTGCTTTCCCCTGATACTCCGTGTATGCACAGTGCAGAATCAGGCACGGCTGCTCTGCCAGACGGCGCTCCAAGGCAAGGAGGGAAAGAAAAACAACTTCATACTTTTCAACTTCTGCCAGATACCACCTGCCGACGAAAACCTCCGCACGATTTTGCGCAGTCTCACGGTAGAATGCATAAGGACGCGCTTCTCCTTTCACACCGATCCGGCGGCTCTCCAATCCTTCTTTTGTATGAAACACCTGCAGATCGACCCGATCCACAATCAGCTCTCCCTCCGCTTCCGGCAATATGTCGACGGCCGTAATGATATATGTATAATCTGCAGAATCCGTTTCCACCAAAAATTTTTCCATATCCACCGGAAGTACCAGCTCTTCCGGAAACTTCAGCCGGAAGGAAAAACTCCCTGTCTGAAATGTTTTTTCCATCAAAAACTCCTCTTTCTCCCCATGATCTTCCCTTCTCTCCGCCACGTATCACGATCCCTTTTTCCGCATTTATGATAACAAAAAAAAGAGTCTCCGTCAATCTTTGTGGCTTTTTTGTAATTAAATACGTAATTTTATTTTTGACTGATCTGCAGCGTTTTATAGTCATGCCGGAAATACAGGATCTCCGCCGCACTGGTAATTCTCCACGAAAAGATATACAGCAGATACAGTGACGTAATGGTATGGAAATACGCGAAAATCGTGTACACCCAGATCACACGGAACACACAGGAACCGAGAATAATGATAAAAATATTCTTCCACAGCGAGTTTTCATCGTTGTATTGCAGAATGGAAATCTGCTGATTGCGTTGATATACTCCTGGGATACTTCGCGGTTTGGAATGGATACGTTTTCTTTTTCGTTATCGTATGTCAGATCTTTCATTACCTGTACCAGATTCTTTTCATCACGGAAGCGCACCTGACTGTACTGCTCTCTGAGATCAAAAATCAGATAGTCGTTCAGCATGCGCAGCATTTCGTCAATGCCGCTTGTTGCGCTTAAAAATTCCTGCATATTGGTTTTTATTACATCATACTGATTCCGATGTTTTTTATATGTTTCACTTCTGCCGATTTTTAAATTCTGAAATAGTGCATCGGTGTCTGTGCTTCTGTCATAATAAGCCGCCAGCATATCCGCTGCCATAGATTTTCCAAATCGTCTCGGACGGCTCACGCACAGATACCGCTGGAGTGTCCGCACACAGCGATTTGTTTTTCGTTTTTGAGCAGATTACATTCCCATCTTTTTCCAGTTTTTACTTGACTTTTCCTAGTTCTTCTTCTATAATCTTTTTGTAATGATAAATGTAATTTATTTCTGCGAACATTCTACATATTTTTCTTGCTGACTGCAGAAATACTTTCTGCCTGAAAAGGCACAGCATTTTGCAAGAGGGGAGTTTGTGATGGAACCGATTGCTTCTCCGACCCGGTCGGATTTGTTACAAAAGATAAATGAAAAAAAATATCGTGTCAATTCCGATTATCTGCTGCGTGAAATTGCAGGGGAATATGCGATTATTCCCGTTGGGACTGCCTGTCAGATTTCGAATGCAGTGATGGTTCCAAACGATACCGCTGCATTTCTCTGGAATGCTTTTCAGCAGCCACGTACCATTTCGGAAGTCGTTGCACAGGCGTTAGAGGAATATGAGGCTGCGGAAGATACGATTCAAAATTCTGCTTTAAATTTTGTGCATGATACTTTAAGGTATGCATTATTAGAGGAGGTTATATCGTTATGAAGAAAGAGTGGATGGAACCTGTTGTTGAGGTTCAGGAATTTGCTGCAAATGAATATGTGGCGGCCTGCGGGGATAGCGGGAAAGTTTATAAATTTGTCTGCGATGCTGGACAATACGGTCATAATTATAATGTTTATTATTATGATGGATCTGGGCAAAAAAAATATATCGCAAAAGAAGACTCATGGGGAGGCTGGGGCTCTCAAGCTCAATTTTCTGGATATCATCCTTGTAACAAGACTCATGAAGCGGAATCTGACAGTGGATTTATCAGTGGTTTTATAGATGACCAGTCTACCCGCAATGATGAAGCAACCCCCGTTGTCATCTGGACCGAAAATGGTACAAACGTTCATTGTACTACCAGACTAGACATCAATACTTGGGAAACCGCCAAATCCTGATTTTTCCACTAAATAATAATTTTTCAAACCACAGCAAAAGGATCGAACCCACTCGTTTCGATCCTTTACTATACCTATTAATAATTGGTTCATCAAACCACTTTTTTCGGAGGAACCTTTATGAACTACATGGACGACGCTTCCACCTTCGAGCGTTCTTTTCTCCAGAAAGCGCGCCAGCAGCACATTCCTATTACCGGCGCGCTTGAACTTCTGCCACTCTGCAATATGAACTGCGACATGTGTTATGTCCGTCTGTCCCGTTCAGAAATGGAATGTCAGGGACAACTCCGCACAGTTGATGAATGGATTCTGCTTGCACAGCAGATGCAAAAAGCCGGTACACTTTTTCTTCTTCTGACCGGCGGTGAACCACTTCTCTTTCCTGATTTCAAAACACTATATCTTGAGCTTCGAAACATGGGTATGATTCTTACCATCAACACCAATGGAACCCTGCTGGGCGAATCCTGGGCTGATTTTTTTGCTGAGTACAGGCCGCGCCGCATTAACATCACGCTCTACGGTGCCGATGCCGCTTCCTATAACCGTCTCTGCCATTACCCCCAGGGCTTTGATCAGACCGTCCGCGCCATCCGTCTGCTCCGCGAACGAAACGTTGATGTCAAAATCAGCTGTAGCGTCACTAAAAAGAACGCGCATGATTTTCCAAAAATCTTTGTTCTCGGAGAAAAGCTTGAAGTCCCCGTTCATGCCGATCACTATATGATGCCCGCCGTCCGGGAACGCTCCCTTCCTTTTGATGCTCAGGTCCGCCTGAACCCGGAAGACGCCGCTGCGCTTGCCCTGCAGACACTGAAACTGCAGCTGACCAGCGATATTTTCCGGCAGTACGTTCATGAATCCATCCACCGCGTCAACAATCCGTCTTTTCCACGGGACAATGGTCATATCTCCTGTCTTGCCGGAAACTGCTCCTTCTTCATCAACTGGCAGGGCTTTCTTTTCCCCTGTGTGATGTTATCCGAAATCTCCGCCCCTGTTTTTGATCTTGGATTTATTTCCGCCTGGGAAAAAGTTTCCGCCGCTGCACAGAAGATTTCCCTAAGTTCCCAATGCTGTCAATGCCGTTTGCAACCGATATGCCGCACCTGCGTCGCAGCCGCGTTTTTAGAAACCAGTTCTTATCGGGGAATGCCTGGTTATCTCTGCCGCTATTCCGAGCATTACTATCACCTGCTGCTGGCAGAAGAAGCTTCTTTTTCCTCCATCGCCTTATAGTCTTTACATATGCTGAAAACGCCGGACAGATTTTTCTCTGCCCGGCATTTTCTATCTTCATGTTTATGATTCAAGCAGCTGCAATACCGCATCCAGCATAACTGTCTCACCTTTTTCCAGTTTTACCGCTTGACGCATCTCTCCATACACAACTTCCCCTTCATACGCCTGATCCGCCGTAACCGCACACCGTGTCAGTTTTCCATTCTCCCACGCAAGTGCAATCGATGCATTTCCAACCAGCCGCAGGCCTTTCACTTCTCCATGATCCCACGCCTTCGGCAGCGCCGGAAGGAGAATGATTTTGTGTTCTCTGCTCTGCGCCATCGCGCGCTCCAGCTTTTCGGTAATCTTCTCTGCCTCTTCGATCACCAGAGTATGACCCATGGTATACACACGGCCGCCCGTTGCTTTTGCCGACAGGCACATGGCCAATTCCAGGGCATTTTTTCCTAGGTTTCCGCTCAGATAAATCGTGTGATCGTTGACCTTTCCTGTACGGTCAAAATATTTTGCACGGTTCAGCATCACCTCAACCGACACTTTTCCCTTCGGTGCACGAAGATGCAGCACCATACAGTCCGCCGGTCTGGAAATGAAGCAGGTTCGGCAGATTTCCAGCGATCATCGCACCAAGCCGTCCATTCTGTCACCAAAAGAGGGAGGCAGACGATTCCACCTCCCTCTTCGTTTTTCAATTTCTATCTAATACTTAATACTCGACGTTCTCTTCATTTCCTTCTTTTCTGACCGTCAGAATCTCTGTCTCACGTCCTGTCAGCGCGCGGCTTCTTTCGCCCGGCTGCTGTCCGCCGATGGAGATTTCATACTCGCCCGGCCGTACGACACATCCGCCGTCCTCTGTGATAACAGCAAAATCTCTTGCATGCAGTGTCACGGAAACCTCTTTTTCTTCTCCTGCCTGCAGTTCCACGCACGCGATGCCTTTTAACTGGAAACCTGGCTCACCCGGCTGTGCGTTTTTGTATTTCACATAAACCTCTACGCTCTCATGCAGCGGATATGCACTCTCATTCTTCACCTTCGTGCACACGGTCACATCGTCGAGCACCGCGCTCGTCTCCTGCTCCGTTTTTGCGCCGCTGTAGGAAATTGTTCCATACGTCAGTCCATATCCAAATGGATACAGAATATTTTTATCAGTATAGCGGTAGGTTCGTCCTGCCATGCTGTAATCGGTGAACTCCGGCAGATTTTCTGTTCCCTGATAGAAAGTCACCGGCAGTTTTCCGTTCGGTGCATAATCGCCGAACAGCGCCTCGGCCACGGCTTTTCCGCCGCGCGCACCCGGATACCAGCTGTCAAGGATAGCCGGTACATGCTCCTCGGCCCAGGACAGGTCGATGGCACTTCCTGCCGAGAGAACGAGGACTACCGGTTTTCCAACCGCTGTGATTGTCTCAAGCAGTTCCTCCTGTAAGCCCGGCAGATTGAGGCCCAGCTTATCGCCGCTCGCGTATTCGTTTCCGGCATCGCCTTCCTCGCCCTCAACAGTTGCATCAAGTCCAAGGCACAGAACGACAACGTCTGCGTGCTCAGCGGCAATGACAGCCTCTTTGAAACGGTCTTTGTCCTCGCCGAGTCCTTCGACTTTATTTTTATACAGATGGCAGCCCTCTGCGTATGTCACTCTCACATCATCACCGACATACTGCTGAATTCCTTCCAGCGGTGTGATGTATCTGGACGATGTTCCCTGATAGTTTCCAACCAGCGCTGCTCTCGAGTTCGCGTTCGGTCCGATCACGGCGATACTGCGGATCTTCTTCACATCGAGCGGCAGCATGTTGTTTTCATTTTTCAGCAGAACCATACTTCTTCTCGCTGCCTCGACGGACAGATCAACATGCTCTTTGCACTCGACTAGATCGTAGGACAGATCTTCGTACGGTGACGGATAGTCTTTCATCATACCGAGGCGGATGCGGATTTCCATCAGGCGCTCAACTGCCGCGGTGATTGCCTCTTCGGATACCAGGCCATCCTCGTATGCTTTCGGCAGATGCAGGAAAGCAACGCCGCAGTTCAGGTCACAGCCGTTGTTGACGGCACGCGCTGCGGACTCCTCTACATTTTTGGTCACTCTGTGGTGCTCATGGAAATCTATGATTGCCCAGCAGTCGGAGACAACATGGCCTTCAAAGCCGAACTCATCGCGCAGGATGTCCTTTAACAATGTCTTGCTTCCGCATGCCGGTTCACCGTTGACACGGTTATACGCGCCCATGACTGCCTCGACTTTTGCATCCTTGACACAGCGTTTGAAGGCATACAGATAGGTGTCATACAGATCATGTTTGCTGACTCTTGCGTCAAACTCATGGCGGATCGCCTCTGGGCCGCTGTGGACGGCGAAATGTTTGGCACACGCCGCTGCCTTCGGGTGATCCGGGTCCGGTCCCTGTAATCCGCGGATGTAGGCGCATCCGAGCTCACCAGTCAGATACGGGTCCTCACCATATGTCTCATGGCCACGGCCCCATCTCGGATCACGGAAAATGTTGACGTTCGGTGCCCAGAAGGTCAGGCCTTTGTAGATGCCGCGGTCGCCTTTTCTCGAAAACTCGTTGAATTTTGCACGTCCCTCGGTAGAAACAACATCACCGATCTCCTGCAGCAGCTCTTTATCAAACGTTGCTGCAAGGCCAATAGCCTGCGGAAATACCGTTGCCACACCAGCTCTTGCCACGCCGTGCAGCGCTTCATTCCACCAGTTGTATGCCGGAATGCCAAGACGCTCGATCGCCGGTGACTGATAGACCATCTGGCTCATTTTTTCTTCCAGCGTCATCTGGGAAACCAGCTGTTTTGCATACTCTCTCGTCTCTTTACTCATAGGTAAAATCCTCCCGAAATTTGTTGCCTCTATTATATCGCCGCGTTTCCCGTTCGGCTAGTCAAGTATTGCTCTTTGCTTCTCATTTTATGCGATTTTTGCGAACAACACAGGGGAACATACGAGGAAATCGTGTATGCGTAACCATCTGATATACACGCAGAAACTCCCGGCAGAATTTCTCGTATAAGATCTTCCGTCGGGAGTTTCCCTTATCTATTCCTGTGAAATTTTATTTCTGATACTCTTCCTCGATATTTTTTACCGCACGGAGCTTGTTCGCGTATTCCAGAATCTCTTCTTTGGAATATTTCTGTTTCCGGCACCAGGTGAGGATTTCTTCTTTTACTTCCTCCGGCATCTTGTTGTTCATGCGCAGACAGTCACAGAAGGTTCTCTTCGGAGAATAATATTTGTAGGAACCAAACTCTGTCTTTTTCTCACAGATTTCACCCGGGACATCGGCATTCTGGAAATAAAAACGTCTGATTTCAAAATTTTCCAGATCCATTTTTTTTCGGTCTGTCCGTGCTGTTGCAACTGCAATCGTAGCCGGCTCTTCTTTCAGCATTCCGGCAAGCCATGCAGCACTGTCCATGCAGATGACTGCGCGTGGGTTTACTTTCGCAATTTCAATATATTGATAGTCTTCCGGTTTTTCATAACCACAGTCCTTGCACCAGTACCAGCCGCGTGCAAATCGTTCCAGACTTCCTTCCTCTTCCATTTCTGCCAGCTGCAGTACAGTCACCTGATGATCTCTGAGGTCTGCGAAGCTCATATATCCATGATGTTCTTTAAATAACGTCGTGATCTTCTGGTATGTTTTAAAAAGCATATTTTCTTTCCCCTTTCAGGATGTGATACATGTTTTTTCATCTATAGGCGTTTGCACATATAATATTCCAATTTTCATGGAATGGCAAGCACTAATTTGCAAAAACCATGTTTTTTCTCTGTTTTTTTCTTATTAGCTGCTGCTAACATATTTCTCTTTTTATCACTTATAAGTATACCTTTTTTACCTGAAATATGCAACCTGCTGATCCGCTTTTTCTGTTCTCATACCAGCAGAAAAAGACCGGATTTTTTACTTCTCATCCGGTCTTTTTCTCTTTCATTCTATCTTTTAACGTTTACCGTAAAACCTTTTTTCACTCTGCCGCTTCCAGAATTTCTTTTAATGCTTTGATATAAAGTTTACACTCCTCCATCGTTCCCACGCTCACACGGCTCATCTCAAAAGCGCCGATACGGATGCCCTTTTCCATCAGCTGTTCCTGAATCCAGGCAGGATCTTTTCCGGTATCGAAGTAGATGAAATTCGACTGGGACGGATAAACCCTGCAGCCAAGCGCTGCCATCTCTTTTTCCAGATATTCTCTTCCCTCCACGATTTTTGCTTTCTGCTCCTGATAATATTCCTGGTCTGCCAGGCCTGCCACTGCCGCTTTCTGGGCACAGACATTCAGGTTCCAGGAAGCGGAACATTTCCGCATGATTCCAATCAGCTCTTCGGAGCCCAGCGCATAGCCGACACGAAGGCCTGCCATCGCATAATATTTGGAAAAGGTACGGAGAACCAGAATCGGTTTTTCCGGATGCGCTTTCATATAATCAACCATACTGCAGCAGTCCGGCTCGGTGGCAAACTCCATGTATGCCTCATCCATCACCAGCAGCACGTCCTCCGGAAGAGTATCTGCGAATGCTTCCAGCTCCCCGATCGGCACATACGTTCCGGTCGGGTTATTCGGATTGCAGATCACCACGATTTTTGTTTTTTCACCGATTTTTTCTTTCATGGCAGGGAGATTAAATTTCTGCTCCTCGGTTACCGGTACGGAGACCGGCACACCGCCATTTAAATACGCCATGTCGGCAAATGCCCCGTAGGTCGGCGCGGAAAACAGCACCTCATCTCCCTCGTCCAGAAAGGTCAGTCCGATCATATCGATCATCGCACTCGATCCGGCGCCTGTCAGTACATTTTCTGCTTTTAATCCGTACTGCTCCGCTACCTTCTGTTTCAGCAGTACTGCCGCAAAATCAGGATAAAAATGGCTTCCCGCCATAGAGTCCTCCAGTGCCGCCACTGCCTTCGGTGACATTCCGTAATTGTTTTCGTTTAATCCCATATGGATCAGTTTTGAGGTGTCCTTCGCAAATGCCTTCTGACGTTTGCTCGGCGGCATGCTCTGTAATGCGTGGCTGATGATTTTATTTACTTCCATATTCATTTCCTCCTGTTTTCACGGCTTCTATTGTTTTTTTTCCGGAAAATTACCGTTTTACGGCTCCCCTCGAAACAGCTGCTAAGCCATCTGCAGAGCCTTCCCGTTTTCCGATTTTTTGCTTAAGACTCAGAAGAGCTGTCTCCCAATACCAGATATTTGGTACGGATCATGTTTCTGGACGGGTCGATCTCAAAGTTTGTGATATCGGTGCTTACCAGATAAATATTGGAAGAATTCAGTACCGGTACGCCGAAGCAGTAGTCGTTTACCAGTACGCTCTCAGCCTGGTGCAGCAGCTCAAATCTGGCGGTCGGATCGCTTTCCTCATTCGACTGTGCCATCAGTTCGTCATACTCCGGGCAGTTGGTCTTGTTATCGTTGTAGCTGTCGTTGGAACGGTACATGGAAAGGAAGGTGAACGGATCTGTAAAGTCTGCAGTCCATCTCATGCGGGCAAGCTGGAAATCACCGGATCTTCTCTCTGCTACCTGTACCTGCTGCTCCTCTGCCTGAAGCTCCACCTCGATGCCAAGGTTTGTTTTCCACTGTGCCTGCAGGGCCTGTGCCATATCGCTGTCGAGCTGGAGGTTCGGGTATTTGTAGGTGATGGCCGGGAAGCCTTCTCCATCCGGGTAACCGGCCTCTGCCAGAAGCTCTTTTGCCTTGTCCGGATCAAAGCCGATCGGATCTTCCTCTACTTCCTCTGCCCAGTCCTTGCCGCTTGCGGAGGATTTCAGATGTTTTGCTACGAAGAAATCACTTGCCTCATAAGAGGAACCGCACGCGGAAGCTACCTCATCGCGGTTGACTGCCATAGAGAACGCCTGGCGGACACGGACATCGTCAAACGGTGCTTCATTTACATTAAACAATACGTAGTAGCTTGTCATGGCCGGAGAAGTAATCAGCTCATCGCTGTCTTTATACTCGTCCATAACGGTATAATCTGCTGAGATAAAGTTCAGCTCACCGGATTTATACGCATTGATGATGGACTGTGTATCGTCCATAACCATCTTTTTGATCGTATCGGTTTTGATCCGGTCTGCCTGAACGTAATTTTCATTTTTCTTATAAACGCTGTACTGGTTCGGTACATACTCTGCGAGGTAGTACGGTCCGCAGCTTACCAGCGCATCCATGTCATTTCCCATTGCCCAGTCGCCGTTGGTTTCTGTCTGAAGCTCGCGATGCGTCGGCATATAAACCGGAAGTACAAAGAGCTGTTCGAAGTAAGCGCACGGCTCCTTTAAGTTGAATACGATGGTCTTATCATCGCTGGTGTCTACGCCAAGACCGCTCTCATCGCCGGTTCCGTTGTACATCTCCTCAGCTCCCACAATCGGGTAAAGCATTGAGGAATAACCACTCTTGCAGTTCGGATCCAGTGCGCGGACAATGGTATTTTTGAAATCGGCACTTGTCACATCGTCTCCGTTGCTCCATTTTGCATCGCTGCGGAGGTGAACGGTGTACTGTGTCATATCCTCATTGACATCAACGCTTTCTGCCAGAATGTAATCCCAGGAACCGTCCTCTTTCATTTCCATGATCGGCGCCATACACACATCATCGTAGGACCACCACCATAAACCGCTCTCTCCTGCACTGTCCAGGCTTCCGGCCTCGGTATACATCGTTGTCACAATCATATCGGAAGTACTGCCGCTTTTGCCTCCTCCGGAAGAGCTGCTGCTTCCTCCGCTGCTTCCGCATCCGGCAAGGGATCCTGCCAGAAGAACAGCCGCTGCCAGTGTCGCTGTTGCTTTCCATAATTTTCTCATAATGTTCTCCTCCTTTTGCTGCTGATGCTTTTTTGAAACACAACTCCGGTCCCCGGAACCTCTGTTCCCAAACCTGCCGCACCGGAATGGTTCTATTTTGCTCCGGCCAGCAGCGGTTCGATTGCCAGACCCTCCCTCTGTCTCAAATACCGCGGGGAATATAAGAAGCAAGCCACTTTCCTGCCCTCAATATCATACGTTGCCGGGCGGGCCTGGCTGCATTCTTCCATAGCGTAGGGGCACCTCGTGTGGAACGGGCATCCTTTCGGCGGATGGATCGGACTTGGGATTTCGCCTTCCAGCAGGATTCGTTTTCTGCTTCTTGCGGTCTTCGGATCCGGGATCGGCTCTGCAGAAAGCAGTGCCTTCGAATATGGGTGAAGCGGACGGCGGTAAACATCATTGGATTCTCCGATCTCTACCATGTGTCCCAGATACATGACACCGATCCGGTGGCTGATATGCTTTACCATGCCAAGATCGTGTGCGATAAAGAGATAGCTGATGCCCTCTTTTTTCTGAATATCCTCCAAAAGGTTGATGACCTGTGCCTGGATGGAAACGTCGAGCGCCGAAATCGGTTCGTCGCAGACGATAAAGTCTGGTTCGAGTGCCAGCGTTCTCGCAATTCCGATTCGCTGTCTCTGGCCGCCGGAAAATTCATGCGGATATCTCCGGATGTGGTCCGGTTTCAATCCAACCGTTTCCAGCAGCTCCTGCACGCGTTCTTTTCGCTTTTTTTCATCGTACATGTGATGAATCACCATCGGCTCCTCAATAATCTCACCGACGGTAAAACGGGGATTTAAGGATGCATACGGATCCTGGAAGATCATTTGCAGCTTCTGCCGGTAGGGAAGCATCTTTTTCCGGGAAAGCCTGGAGATATCTTCTCCCTCGAAAACGATTTCGCCCTTTGTCGGCTCATAGATCCGTAAAATCGTGCGGCCAAGTGTACTTTTTCCACAGCCGGATTCTCCGACCAGTCCGAAGGTTTCCCCTTTTTTTACCTCGAAGGAAATACCATCTACGGCGATGACCTTCTGTGCTCCCTTCATTCCTCTGTTCACATCAAAGTATTTACACAGGTTTTTTACTTCCAGTACATTTTTACTCATTGGCAGCCGCCTCCTCCCCGGAAACTGTAATCTTTGTTTCATCCATACATTCCAGCCAGCATCTGCAGCAGTGCGTCTCGCTGTAGGTTGTCACCGGAGAAGCCTGTACCTCACAGATCTTCATAGTGTAAGGACAGCGGCTCATAAATGCGCAGCCCTTCGGAAGCTTTAAGAGGTCCGGCGGTGTTCCCGGAATCGGAACGAGCGGTTCGTCGTTATCCTTTGCCGAATTGTTGATACTGTTCAGAAGACCTTTCGTGTACGGATGATGCGGTTCGTAGAAAATCTCATCGACGGTTCCCTCTTCTACGATCTGTCCTGCGTACATAATGGCGATCCGGTCGCACATAGAAGCGACAACGCCGAGGTCGTGGGTAATCATAATAACGGAGGTTCCTTTTTCCTTTGTCAGCTTTTTCAAAAGCTCCAGAATCTGTGCCTGTACAGTCACATCCAGTGCGGTTGTCGGCTCATCTGCGATAATCAGCTTCGGGTCACACGCCAGAGCCGTCGCAATGATGATTCTCTGCCGCATACCGCCGGAAAATTCAAATGGATACTGATCGAGCCGTTTTTCCGGACTTGGAATTCCGACCTGCCGCATCAGCTCAATGGCTTTCGCTTCCGCCTCTTTTTGGGAGCAATTCTGATGCTTTCGAATTCCCTCTGTCATCTGAATTCCGATTTTCAGGATCGGATTCAGAAATGTCATCGGATCCTGGAAAATCATGCCGATGCGGTTTCCGCGGATCTGCTGCATTTTCTTTTCATAAGCCCGTTTTTCTTTCCGGTCCTTCGTGTGCGGCGGAGAAATGTTTTCTCCGTCGAAAAGGATCTCTCCTTCTTCCACTCTGCCGTTCGATGCCAGAAGCCCCATCAGGGTCAGCATGCCGACACTTTTTCCGGAACCGGACTCGCCGACGATACCAAGTACCTCGCCCTCTTCCAGATGGTAGGAAACATCGCGGACTGCGCTGACGGTTCCCTGCTGCGTTTCAAATTTTGTTGTGAGATGGCTGATTTCGAGTAAACTCATACGCTTCACCCCCTGGTTTTCTTTGGATTAAAGGCATCGCCGATTCCCTCGCCGAGGAAGTTCAGGGAGAAAATGGTGATACAGATGCAGATGGTCGGCAAAAGCAGCTGTCCCGGGTGCATGGTAAGCACCTGACGGGCATCCTGTGCCATGGAACCCCAGCTTGCCATCGGAGCGGAAATGCCGATTCCGATGAAGCTTAAGAAGGCTTCGGTGAAAATGGCGTTCGGAACAAGGAAAGTAATCTGTACGATGATCGGCCCGATGGCATTGATCAGCAGATGGCGGAACAGAATTCTCGCATCGCTTGCTCCGATGACGAGTGCTGCCATGGAAAATTCCTGCTCCTTTAAGGCGATCAGCTGGCCTCTTACCTGACGCGCCATGCCGATCCAGCCCGGAATGCAGATACCGATCAAAATGCTTCGTACATTCGATCCGAGAACCATCATGATCAGAATAACGTAGATCATAGATGGCATTGCGTAGATGATATCCACAATACGCATCACAAAGTTATCAAATTTTCCACCAATGTAGCCGCACAGTCCACCGATCACCACACCGAGTACGGTGTTGATGACGGCTGCTCCAAAACCGATCGCCAGGCTGATACGGCCTCCGTAGCAGAGTCTTGTAAATACGTCACGGCCGAATTTGTCGGTTCCGAAAATATGCTGTGCCGAAAAGCCTGCGTACTGATTGGCTGCGTCCTGTGCATCGTATGCGTAGGGGCTGATCATCGGCCCGAAAATGGAAATCACCGCCAGAAGGAGGATGACGACCAGTCCGAGAACTGCCATTGGATTTTTCTTAAATCTTCCCCATGCCGCTTTCCAGAAGCTTTTGCTCTCCACGGCAATAAACTCGCTGTTCTTTTTGGATGGATCAATCGGTGAAAACCAGTCCATAACAGTCACCTCCTAGTTTGTCAGTTTGATTCTCGGGTCAATGAGGGAACAAATGATATCCACCGCCAGGTTTGCAACGGTGATAATCACACCGATGAAAACACTGAAGCTAAGGACTACGGTGTAATCACGGTTCGTGATCGCATTCGTAAATTCACGTCCGATTCCGGGAATGGAAAAAATAGATTCTACGACGAAGCTTCCTGTGATCAGAAATGCGATGGCCGGTCCGAAATAGGTGACAACCGGGATCAGTGCATTTTTAAGGACGTGACGCGCGGTGATGTACAGATTGCTAAGTCCCTTCGCTCTTGCCATCGTTACGTAATCCATCTGGATCGCCTCGGAATACGTACTCTTGGTCAGTCTGGCAATCGAAGCGATCTGTCCGAATGACTGTGCTGCCACCGGAAGAATGTAGTTGGCCGGAGAACCAAGACCGACGATCGGGAGTACCGGCCACCAGACACCGAAAATCATCATCAGCAGGATCGCTGTGACGAATCCCGGGATACTGACCCCCAGCGTCGCAATTCCAAGCAAGGTGTTTTTCACTGCCAGCCGCTTGCTCGTCGCCATCCAGATGCCCATCAGAATACCGATGAAAGCAGATACCGCGATAGAGAGAAGTCCGATGCTTAGCGTGTACGGAAATCCTCTTGCGATCAGTGTATTAACAGAAACGTTCTTTTTATAGGAAATGCCGAGATCCCCGTGCATCAGATTTTCCATGTAAAGGATATACTGTTTCCACATGGGTTCATCCAGCCCGTAGGTCGATTCAAGCTGCTCAATGGCGCTCTTGGAAAGATTGTCTGCCTCGAACGGGCTGCCCGGCATAATCCGAATCAGGAAAAAGGTAATGGTGATCAGCGCCCAGATCGTCACCACTCCAATGAATAAACGTTTTATGATATATCTTACCATGCAGCATTCCTCCCGTTCCGGCTTTTTTAGCTCAGAAGAGGCAGCCGAACGATCTGTTCTGGCTGCCTCTTTGCACCTTTTTACTGTCTTTTGTTTTTATAATGCTTCCTCGCCGCGCTGACCGGTACGAACCCGGATGACATCTGCCACTTTCTCGACAAAAATCTTTCCGTCTCCGATATTTCCGGTACACAGCTTCTTTTCCAGGAAGCCTTTTAATACTGCAATTGTCTTATCGTCACCGACGGTCTCGAATTTGCATTTCATCAGTACATTCGGTCCGCTCATGGTTCCGCGGTACATCACCCGGTAACCCTTCTGGTTTCCATATCCGGTGATATCCGTTTCCATCACGCCGTACACGGCACACGATTCCATGATGTCGATGACATCCTCCCGGTTCGCGGGTTTGACAATAACTGTCAGCTTTTTCATATCCGCACCACCTTTTTATTGATCCTTTTTTTATTTATCATTATGGAAGTGGAAGTTTGCATAAGCGCTGCATCCGTGCTCGTGCATATCCAGTCCGTCGATCTCTTCTTTCTCGGTTACGCGAAGTCCGATGGTCTTTTTCAGGACAAAGAACAGAATGAACGCCAGGATCAGGGTATATGCCGCAACTGCTACAAAACCGATCAGCTGGGTGATAAAGCTGCATCCCTCACCAAAAATGCCGGTGAATAAGGTTCCGAGTGCTCCACAGACACCATGTACACTGATTGCACCAACCGGGTCATCGATTTTTACGACTTTATCAAAGAATTCAACTGCAAATACAACGACAACACCTGCAACTGCTCCAATGAACAGTGCCTCGTAATCATTGACTACATCACAACTTGCTGTAATAGCTACCAGTCCGGCCAGTGCGCCGTTCATTGTCATACTGATATCCGGTTTTCCATAACGTACCCAGGTAACAATCAGGGTAACAAGCGTTGCTGCTGCTGCTGCGAGGTTTGTGGTCATGGCAATGTCGCCAAGGTTATAGGTTGCTGCTGTGGTCGATCCACAGTTAAATCCGAACCAGCAGAACCAGAGGATAAAGACACCAAGTGCTCCAAGCGGAAGGTTATGACCAGGAATAGCAACCGGTTTTCCCTCTTTTGTATATTTTCCGATACGAGGTCCGACCATTTTTGCACCGGCAAGGGCACACAGACCGCCGACCATATGAACTGCAGTAGATCCTGCAAAATCATGGAACCCGATCTGGCTTAACCAGCCGCCGCCCCAGATCCAGTGTCCGGTGATCGGATAAATGAAAACGCTGATGGCTGCGGAGTAAATCAAATAAGAGATGAATTTGGTTCTCTCTGCCATAGCACCTGATACAATCGTGGCCGATGTTGCACAGAACACGGTCTGGAAAATCATAAATACGCCGATCGGCAGGCCGTTGAACATACCATCTGCATCTGCCAGCGATTTCGGATGAAAGAAACCTGCTGTTCCGATAAAGGCATTGCTTCCTCCGAACATCAGCGCAAATCCGATGATAAAGAAGAAAATAGAGCCGAGCACGAAATCCATCATATTCTTCATCAGAATGTTTCCGGAGTTTTTCGCTCTTGTAAATCCTGTCTCCACCATGGCAAATCCGGCCTGCATAAAGTACACCAGAAAGGCTCCGACCATGGTCCATACGATATTGAGTAATACCTGTGTGTTTTCCATAATAAGTTCCTCCTCATTCCCATCTTACCTGTTCCCGTCTGCAGATCTTCTGAAACGGTCATCTTGAAACGGTAGCTTTCAGATTTTTTAAAGTGCCTGTTCGCCGTGCTCACCTGTCCGGATCCGCACTGCATCTTCGACATCGTAAACGAAAATTTTTCCATCGCCGTAGTTTCCGGTTGACAGGTTTTTTACAACAAAATCAACGATTTTCGGAACCTTGTCATCCTCCACAACGGTTTCCACTTTAACCTTCGGAAGCATTTTGGCCACGATTTCCGCTCCGCGGTACATCTGACGATATCCCTTCTGGTTTCCATATCCAAGGATATTCGTGATCATCATACCGTTTGCCTTCTGTTCCTCGAGGAGTAGCTCCAGATTTTCGAGACTCTCCGGACGAATTACAATTTCCAGCTTTTTCATGATTTTCCCTCCCTTTCCGAACCGGCTCCTGTACAAGCTTCCTACCTCCATTTACCGGCTCTGCTGCTTCTATATAGAAATCTGTTTTCTGACAGATTTTCTAACCTCTTCTTTCATGCCTGGACTGTTCCGCAGCTCTGCTGTTTTTACAATTGTTTTTATAGTTGTTTTTACAGTCGTTTTTTTGCAGCTGTTTTTTTGCAGCTGTTTTCACAATCCACTGTTTTTAATTAATCACACTCGTCGGCATTCCCTCCAGGTAAGACCGGAAGTTTTTCACCGCCAGATCGACTGCGCGGAGTCTTGCTGCCTTCGGCTGCCAGGCGATATGGGAAGTAATAAAGGTGTACGGCGACTGCATCAGCGGAATCTGATACTGCGGCGGCTCATTTGCGACAACATCGAGTCCTGCCATATAAACCTTTCTCGATTCCAGCGCCTCAAGAAGCGCCTCCTCATCGATGATGATGCCCCGCGCGGTGTTGATAATGATGACACCGTCCTTCATTTTGGCAAACGCTTCACGGTTCAGCAGATTTTCTGTTTCCTTTGTATGTGGACAGTGGATCGAGATTACATCCGACCGTTCGAAGATTTCTTCCATGCTGACCTGCTCGATGCCGTCATACTGCGGCCCCGCCTTTTTGTGACGGCTGTTTGCGATGACCTTCATGCCAAAGCCCTTTGCCATTCTTGCCGTCCAGAGGCCGATTGCGCCAAGTCCGATGATTCCCATCGTTTTCTGGTAGAGCTCAATCTGCGGCACGAACAGTTGATTGTAGCTTGCCTGCGGATTCGTTTCTTTTTCTTTCCAGTACCCTGTTTTGGTGTAATCGCTCTGTACCGTCACGTTATGACAGATGTTCATGAGCAGTGCCATCGCATACTGGGCAATGGTGACATCGCCGTAAATCGTATTCGTTATGGTCACGCCCCGGCGTCTTGTCATTTCCACATCGAAGTCTTCAAATCCATGTCCCAGCGTTGCGATATATTTCAGATTCGGATGCGCTTCAAAGAGCTTTTCGTTGATCACTCCTTTGTGGACCCAGATACCAAGTGCTGCGTCGGCGTTCCCGATCTGACTGCTGTAATCTTCGAAGGTGTACCTCTTTTTCTCCTGATGGATGATACGGAACTTTCCAATCTGCGGTACGGTCTGCAGCATTTTGTTCCACTCTGCTTCTATTTCTTCGTACGTCAGATCGATGGTTCCCGGGTCTCCCTGAAAAACGACTACCTCATAGTTTTCTTCTTTCATACGCCTCGCCTCCTGTTGTACTTCTGTCTTTTTATGTTCCGATTTCAAGATGGATTTCCAGTATGCCGACAAGTTAATTCTTCTGTTTTTATTCTGTAAGAATTTCCTTTTCCTGTTGCCTTACAACGGATTTATTTTCCCATTTATGACCGAGATACCGGACAATGCAAAATCCTGCACGGACTACCCAGTCGAGGGTCTGTGCAATCCAGACACCAAGGAGTCCCACATGGAGGGAAACACCGATCAGATACGCCAGTGCAATTCGAACGAACCACATGGACAGGATGCTGACCGTCATCGTAAACTTGGCATCGCCGGCAGAACGCATCGTATTCGGAAGGGTAAAGGCCAGCGGCCAGATCATCATACAGCAGATGCTGTGGTATCGAATCACAATCACTGCCATCCGGTAAGCGCCATCGGAAAGGTTATATGCTCCGGCGAACAGTGGTGCTGCTGCCAGAAGCAGGATATTCAGAATCCAAAGGAATGCGTAGGCTCCTGTGATCAGCTTCTTTGTATAGCTTCTCGCCTGCTTATAATCTCCCGCTCCGACACACTGGCCAACCACGGTTGTCATGGCAAGTCCCATCGCCGATCCCGGCATAAAAGCAAGCTGTTCCACGGTCATTGCACAGGCATTTGCTGCAATCGATGCTGTTCCAAATCCGGCAATCATGCTCTGGGTCAACAGCTTTCCGATCTGGAACATACTGTTTTCCAGTGCCTGCGGAACACCGATGGAAAAGATCTTTTTCATCATCTCCTTGTCCCATCCGGCCAGGAACCATTTCGTACAGTGGATCTCGTATTTTTCCTGATGCAGCAGTACAAGAATCACAATACTGGCAAAGGCTCTGGAAATCAAAGTGGAAAGTGCCACGCCTGCAACTCCCATGTCAAAGCCGAAAACAAAAACAGCATTTCCGATGATGTTCAGCGCATTCATCACGATGGAAGTAACCATTGAAATATTTGAGTTTCCCATAACCCGGAAAAGCGCTGCCCCCGCATTGTAGATGCCAAGGAACGGGAACGAAAGCGATGTAATGAAGAAGTATTCCACCGCATAGGCCATAACCTGCTCTTCCACCGATCCGTAGACCACACGGAGAATCCAGCGGTTTCCGAAAAAGGAAATGCCGCAGATGACAAGTGCAATCAGTCCGCAGATCATAACGAGCTGTTCGGCTGCGTGACACGCTGTTTTCTTATCCCCGCTTCCGAGGAACTGGGCTCCGACAACGGAACCGCCGCTTGCCATCGATGTGAAAATCACGATCAGCAGTACACAGATCGTATTGACAAGTGAGATTCCGGAAACAGCCGTTTCACCGGCTCCGGATACCATCACCATGTCTGCCATACCGACGGTAACGGCCAGCACCTGTTCCACAATCAAGGGAACGATCAGCCGGACCAGACGCTTTCGGTCAAATAAGACGTTTGTGTTTTCCATCGGACTTTCTCCTTTCCGGTTCTGCATTTTTTCTGTCCTGTTTCTGACAAAATCAAATTTGGTTTTCAGAAGCAGTCCCTGATACCTTTGATAACAAAAAACGACCTGGAAGTCTTCCTTCCAGATCGCCCCGTTGCGAACTTTTTACTGCCATTTGCAGGTATCCTTTGGATGGAAAAACGCGGCACAAAGCTTTCCCTTCGTACCGCGCCTTCGCGAATCCATTACTTATATGGAGTTTATCTTGAAAAACAGACAGATCATTTTCTGGTTTCCTGAGAGTGTTTTCCGGGAGAAATTTAAACCTGGGAGAAAGGGAAGAAATAAAAAAACGGAGAGATTCTTTTTTCAGAACCGCTCCGTTGCGTTGTCTTTATTTTGTTCCATTGCTCTGCTGTTTTTCAACATAGGCACATTCTAACGGAATTCCCGCTTTTTGTCAATCCTTAAATTTTTCGATGATTTCCGGTCTTTTGCGTCAGTTCTGTCAATTTTATACAATTTTGCCGATATTTTTTCAGTCATTTCTGAACATTTTTCTCATGAACCTTTGAAATTTCTTTGTTTTCTTTTAAAATCGCGGAAAAACTCCGGCAAAATTCTGTGAAAATTCAGAGCGAACGCCAGACTTTGCTTTCATCAAATATCCGCCACCTGTCCGGCGCCTGTTTGAAAAAGACTCCGGTATATCAGATCCAGTCAAAATCTCCGCCGGTAATCGCAAGACTTAAGAGTGCATCCATCTTTTCCACTTCCTCTTCGCCCTCAATTCTTTGCAGCAGCACTGCGGTATCCAGCACATCCTCCAAAGATTCACCAGGCCCGATTTCATAATCCACCTCCGCCTCGCAGTCCGGGCATGGGATTTTTTCCATCGTCTGAAGGGATAAAAAGCGGTTGCCGCATTTCTTGCATTCATAATAACCACATGTTTTGGTTCCGTCTGGTATGTAATACATAGATTCGTTTCCTCCTATCCATTTTCCGTTTCTTATTCTACCATACTTACCTTGCCAAAACCAGACATCTGAAAAAGAATCGTTTTTGCAAAAAACAACTCGTAAACACATGCGTACAAGTATTACACTGATTCTTGAAAGAAAAAGGACGCTGTATGCTCTCGTTTCTTTCGGGGCTGTAGCGTCTTTTCTGCTTTCACGGCTCGCGCAGACCGCAGGGCAGTCAAACAGATTTTTCAGCAGACATAGTTTAAGCCCGATCGATTTATTTTTTTCTCGACCGGGCTTTTAATGAATTTCCAGTAATTTCATTTTATACACCTGCTGCTTTCATTGATTTCGGGGTATTTCGTTATGTTCCTTTTGGACCGTACCTCCTGGATTTTTTTGTTTTTATTTTTTCCCTATGGGCCTCTGCCTTTCATTGGAATCATCTCCTTTAGGTTCTATATGTAAACTCTTCAGAGATTTTTTTGATGTTCAGATTAACTATGCCATTGGACTGTACCTCTTACTTTCTTAGATTTCGTCTTGATGTTTCTTTTTCGTTTTGATGTTTCTTTCTTGTTTTTATTTTTGTTCTCTTTTCTTTTGTTGATCTTATATTAACTCATCTTCTCCGTTTTGTCAATACTTTCTTTTAATTTATTTTACATTTTATTATTTTCAGAATATTATGACATCAAAATCGAAAGATCAGAAACCTGATGCAGTCTCACTTACAAAGAGGCGGCCGCAGGCTTTCGCAAAATTCAACCCCCGGCTTTTTTTGACCCACCGCAGGGCGATCCTGCTCCCTCCGGAACTCCACAGAATCTTCTTTCCAAAAGAGGAGAACGAAAGACTCCGCTGTCTTTGCCTTTCGCAAAGTCCAGCGGAGCATTTTTCCCATATTCTTTCTTCTCTTCTTAATTTCTTATTTGCAGAGTTCTTCGGCCAGTGCCTCGATCTCTTTTACGTTCTCTTCCTTCACAGCGGACATTACTTTTACATTATTCTCTGTCCAGGTGATATTTTTGCTCTTCTCAAACATGCCCTTCATCACTTTTGCTGCGGTCGGTGCCCAGCTTCCGTTTTCGATCAGACCGATGGTGCGGTTCTGGAAGCTGCGCTCTGTCAGACGGTTGATGAAATCCTGCATGAACGGGTAAATGCCTGCATTGTAGGTCAGGGTTGCGAGAACCAGCTTACTGTAACGGAAAGCATCCGCTACGGCAGCAGACATATCGTCTCTTGCCAGATCGTAAACAACGACCTTCGGGCAGCCTTTTTCTTTCAGCTTATCTGCAAGCAATTCGGCAGCTTTTTTTGTATTGCCGTAAACAGAAGTATAGGCAACCACAACACCTTCTTCTTCCGGGCGGTAGGAAGACCAGATATCGTATTTTTCAATGTAGTGGCCAAGATTTTCCGTCAGAACCGGACCGTGCAGGGAACAGATTTTCCGGATATCCAGCGTACCTGCTACTTTCAGGAGCTTCTGTACCTGCAAACCGTATTTTCCGACAATACCGATAAAATAACGGCGTGCTTCGTCATCCCATGGTTCCTCGCGGTCGAGTGCACCGAATTTTCCAAAACCGTCTGCTGCGAACAGAACCTTGTCCGTGCTGTCGTATGTAACCATAACCTCCGGCCAGTGTACCATCGGAGCGAACACGAAGGTCAGAACGTGTTTTCCGAGCGTAAGGGACTCACCGTCCTTTACTTCCAGTTTCCTTCCGGCGAGATCCATCTTTGGGAAAAAGTTTTTCATCATGGCAAAGGTTTTTGTGTTTGCAACAACGGTTGCTTCCGGATATGCTTTTACGAAGTTTTCAATATTCGCAGAGTGATCCGGCTCCATATGCTGTACGATCAGGTAATCCGGTTTTCTGCCATCCAGTGCTTTCGCAACATTTGCCAGCCATTCATCCGCAAAGTTTGCATCTACGGTATCCATAACTGCCGTTTTTTCATCGAGAATTACGTAAGAATTATATGCCATGCCGTTCGGCACTTTGTACTGACCTTCAAACAGGTCTACCTGATGATCGTTGACTCCCGCGTAGATAATATCCTCTGTAATTTTCATAAAAATCCATATCCTTTCCATCTTGTTTTTTCCTGCCCGGAACCTGCTCCGAACCGTATATTTTTATATTATCCTATGATGGAGGAAAAAGCAAGTAAAAATAGTAAAGATTACTATTTTTACTTGCTTTTCTCCGTTCACACACACGATATCCCTTTTCCACAGCTTGCAAATCATCACAATACTTCTATTTTACAGGCATGTTCTTTTGTTTCTTTATCATAACTGATTCCAACCGCCAGTCGCAAAAGCAAGTGCAGAAAGATTCCGAGCGTACATGCTGATACTATGAGTATAGTCTTTTTCTGTGGGAGGCGCAAGAATGGAATCCCGTTTCTCACTTCTTATTTATTTTCCGGGAAAACAATCTCTTTCTCTGGTACGCCTTCTGATTTGATGACGTAGCCGTCAACATCATCAAAATGAATCTTGTACTGATATTCGCTTTCACGTCCCTCTTTTGCGTCATCGGCATCAGCGTAATAGGTAAGGCGAATTTCGAAAGTATTTTTGTTTCCTTCGCGCCAGGACTCATCGCCGATCAGCCAGTCGTTTTCGAGGTTTTTGTTTCTTTTCAGCAGCACCTCGGCGTACTGCTGTGCGCCGCTCCAGATTCCTGTGTTTTTGTACCGGTTCTGCATGGTGTTCTGATACTGCCACAGTGTTACAAACATGATCGTCGCCATAATTGCCGTGAAAAGAACGGTTTTGTATTTCTTTTCTTTTTTCTGTCTCTGCCGGCGGATACATCGAATGGTTCCGATCATCATCATTACCAGAACAAACAGATACCACAGGGTCCAGAAGATCTGCTCTTTTCGTTCCAGACCGCCGGGAATGAATTCTGCCAGCTGATCGCCCCAGACGAAATTTACCAGGGATGCCAGAATGCCCATAGACAGAATGGATGCTGCCCCATAGACTTTCCGGCTTTCTTCATCATCGAGGTTCTGGAAGAAATACCACAGCGATACAAACGCTGCTGCCACCAGACCGCCTAGAATCAGGCCGCCGCCCACGTTTACGATCTTTGCCGCCCACGCTGCCGCTGCCACACCGATCACCAGAAATCCCGCGATCACGTTTGCGTTCCGGTCCTGTTTTTTCTGCTGCCTTGAAATGTCACCTGCGTTCTGCAGCATTTCGGCCACCTCCTTCTGAGTATACTGAATTTCCGGCACCGCCTTCTCCTGCCGTTCGGAGCGCATCAGTTCCAGCACAGAAATCCCAAGTGCCTGAGCCAGCGGCTCAATCGTCTGGATATCGGGAAAGCCAAGTCCGGTATCACATAGTTAAAGATATTGGTATCATTCAATCAATTTTGCCGATAAAGCGGTAGAAGATTTCTACCTCCTGTTCCCGGCTTCCGTCCTCACCTTTGACCGCTTCATGGACAACGATTTTTTCAATCAGCATATTCAAAAGTTCGGCGGTCAGTTCTGTTGGATTGACGCACTCTTTCATCAAGGCAATCCATTTTTCTGCGTCTACGGCGTTCTGGCTTTCAGTGGCGATAGCGGATTGAAGCTGTTCAATCTTTTCGTCCAGTTCAGCCTGTTCGCTTTGGTACTTCCCGGACAGCATAGAGAAGTTGTATTCCGTGATACGCCCCGCCGCCCAGTCCTCATACATCCGGGCAAACAAAGTATCGACTTCGGCTTTTCGCTTCTCTGCCTTTTTCAGTTCTGCGGCCTGCTTCTTTCTTGCGGCAGCCTGTCCCTTATCAGTGGCATTTAACAGCTGCTTCAAGAGCCGTTCTTCATCATGCTGTACCAGCCCCGACCAGTATTGCAGACGGGAGAGGACATAGGCATAAAGCACATCATAACGGATATAGTGCATGGAGCATTGGCGTGTGCCCTGCCCGTACTTGCTACAATGATAATGGCCGTAAGGCTTGCTGTTCTGCCTGTTCTCCCCATAGGACAGCGACCAGCCGCAATCCGCACATTTTACCAATCCGGAAAAAATCTGCGTTGTACCATCCTTGCACTTCCTGCGGCGGTTTGCTATCTGCTCCTGTACCTGCCGGAAAACCTGCTCGCTGATAATCGGCTCCTGCGTGTTCTCCACCCGCACCCATTCACTTTGGGGCTTGCGTACCCTCCGCTTGTTCTTAAAGGAAATGTTCGTTTCCCGGTAATGAATGGTATGGCCGATATAGGTTTCGTCTTTCATAATGCTCTTGACCTGGGCTATCGTCCATGCGTAGCTTTTTTCCTCCGGCGCACCCGCATAGATGTTTGCAAAAGTCCCGTCACGCTGGAAGTTGATAAATCCCGGTGTGGGAACCTTTTCCGCAATCAGTATTCTTGTGATACTGGCCGCCCCTCTGCCATGAATAGCAAGGTCAAAAATCTTCTCCACTATCCAGCGGGTTTCCTCGTCGATTATCAGCTTGTTTTTGATTTCCGGGTGTTTCCTGTACCCGATGGGAGCATAGGCGCCGATACGCTGTCCTGTGGCAAACTTTGCTTTGAAAGCGGCCTTTACCTTGCGGCTTGTATCTTTCGCAAACCATTCATTGAACAGGTTTTTGAACGGGACAAAATCGGAAAGCCCTTTCTCTGTGTCCTCATTCTCCGCAACGGCGATGTAGCGAACCCGTTTCTCCGGGAACAGAAATTCCAGATAGTAGTCCATCATCACATGTTCCCGCCCGAAACGGGACAGGTCTTTCGTGACAATGCAGTTTACTTTTCCGGCTTCCATATCGTCCATCATGCGCTGAAAATCCGGCCGTTCAAAGTTCGTCCCCGACCAGCCATCGTCCACATACTCACCGACTACATGAAGCCCCTGTTCCTTTGCGTACTGTTGCAGGATTGTCCGCTGTGTTTCAATGCTTACGCTGTCACCATAGTTTTCATCGTCCCGGCTCAATCTCATATAAAGCGCCGTGTTGTAAATCGTAGTATTGTAAGGTTGTTTCACCGTTAAAAATCCTCCTTCTAAAGAAACAACCCACGCTTACAATACTTTTGCTCTATGGCAATTATATCATAAGCGTGGGCGTGTTATCAATGATGGGCTATCAGGTTGAAGCGGCTTTTTCTGCGGTATGCCGCACCACATCTACAATCAGATCACCGAGGGGCTTCCCGCCTGCGGCGAAGTGTTCGGAGATTTTTATACGGTTGTTCCCACATACAAAATACTGCGTGCCGTTCTCTGCTTGTATGACCTGCCCTGTCCGGGGTGTGAAAATATCGCTTTCGCTTTTTGCCATCCAGTGTCCTCCATATTCAGTTTTCAAGGTACAATGCCGCACAAAGGCGGCGAAAATTTCTGCTTATATCTATCACCTTTCCTTTACCGTGTGCCGCTGCTGCCGTTTCAGTTCCGCCAGTATATCCGGCGGGATACGGTCAACCAGCCGCTGTAAATTGTCCAGTTCGCTTTTCAGCTTTGCCCGTTCCATCGTATCTTTCATCTTTCCTTTTTCGCTGGCCTTTGCCCTTGCTTCCAGCTTCTCATTCTCCGCCAACAGGTCATTGATTGTGACCTTGTACTTTTTCAGTTGCCCGGAGAAGTTCTCCATCTGCGGGAACCACTTTTTCAGCATGGAGAGGGCTTCCTCTTTTTTCTTTCCGGCGTTCAGCGGGTTAATGCCGTCAAGGGCGGCTTCAATGGCTCTTGCCTGCCGGGAGAGGGAAACCGCCTGTTTGAAAATCCGGGTGGGGATATGCTTCCGGCCTGTCTTGCTGGCACTTTCCCCACGCTCCAAGTCGGGATATTTCTCCACCATATAGGCGTGAAAATCGTCCTGCCACTTCGTCAGGTTTGCCCGGTTGCCGATAATCTCCTTAGCGCACAGGCGGTTGTCCTTTGTCAGCGGAACAAAGGTCAAATGCAGGTGGGGCGTTTTCTCGTCCATGTGTACCACCGCCGACACGATATTTTCCCGTCCTACCCGGCCAATGAGGAAATCTGCCGCCCTTTGGAAGAACGCCTGTATCTCTTTTGGGGATTTCCCCTTGAAGAACTCCGGGCTGGCGGTTATCAGCGTATCGACAAACCGTGTGCTGTCTTTCCTCGTCCGGCATCCAGCCTGCTCGATACGGCTCTGAATGAAGTGGTAATAGCGTCCCTCCGGCTTGACGATATGGAAGTTGTATTTACTCCGGCTTGTGTCAATGTCGGGGTTGCTGGCGTATTGTTCTTTCTGTCTTTCGTGATGGGCTTCCAGCGGCCTTGCCGGGTTGCCCTTGTGCTTCTCAAACCGCAAAATTGCGTGTTGTGCCATTCTGCTCCTTTCCCCATTCCTTTCCTATCCGGGGTTTTCCACAGGGAAAATCCCGCCGGAATTATCTCTGATACGATAGGAATGGAATGGATATAAATAAATCATTTTAATCTTTGTATTTCTATATACCGTCCGGTTTTCGTACTTCAAGAGGGGCGGTTTCCGTACTTCATGGGTACGGTTTTCAGTCCTCCGGCGTACCAGAACGGGATTTCTTGAAGTCAGTGTTTGGAACCGCTTCATAGGATTTTGGGAAAATGCGGTTGGGTTTTCCACAGCCCTGCTTCTGGATTTCCACCAGTCCGGCGTATTGCAGTTCCCGCAGGGTGTTCACCGCTTTCTGCCGCCCACAGTGGAGCAGGTCAACCACCTCGCAGATGGGGTAATACAGGAAAATCCGTCCGCAGTCATCCGCCCACCCATTCTTGCGGGACAACTCTGTCCGGCGCAGGATAAAGGCGTACAGAACCTTTGCCTCGTTGGACAGGGGCTTGAATGTGGGGGCTTCAAAGAGGAAATTCGGGAGCCGGGTGAAGCTGAACGCCTTTTCCGGCTGATGGATATAGATGGTATTTGTCATAGTGCGTTTTGTGGACGGTTAGAAGCCCGTTTTCCGGGGCGGGCGATACTTTATACCACCTGCCCCGGTTTGGGGCTTGCAAAGCCTGATAAATCAAGGCTTTTTTCGCTCCTAACTGTCCACAGCAGACCTCCTTTTCCGTTCACTTTCTGTTTTCTGCCGCCTGTGAACTCTGGCGGCACAGCCGGGGCAGTATTTTGCCCGGTTGGATTTGGGGACGAACACACCGCCGCAGACCACACAGCGTTTCAAGTCCTTATCCCGGAAAATCTCCGCTTCCAGCGTCCCGTCCAGCGGCAAGACCGCCCAGCGGAACCACTTACAGCAGACCGAGAAAGAAACCGTCTGCGGGCAGGTGCAGGTGTCCCCATCGTCAAGGACAATGCAGTTGCCGTCCTCACAGCAACAGCACTCCCGGCGTATCAGGCTGGCCGCCTGTTTCCTCTGTGCCGGTGTCATGCGGTAAAGGGAACCGTCCGGCCTGCGTTCCAGCGGCGGCAAGTCTTTATAGGGGTTATTTCTCATGCGTTCCCTCCATTTTGCTTTCCGTTGCCGTTTTCCCCGAAAGGATTTCCAGCTTTGGCACGCTCCCCGCAGCTTCGGGACATTTTGTCCCGAAGTCCGGTTCCTTGCGGTGCTTCCCCAGCCGGGGTATTCCTTTTCGGACGGTCATTCTGTTTTCAAGGTGCTGTCCATCGATGAACTATCCTAAGTCTACACCTAAATAACCGCCCGTCCCGTATATCCAAGAGGTAGGAAATCCGCCCGGAAAACTCCCTATTTCCACGCTCTCGGAATTGTGGTATAATGGAAGAAAATATGAGGGAGGAGAATTTTTGAACATAATTAGACTGTCAAAGGAGCACATTGAGGAATGTGCAGATTTATTTATTGATGTGTTCACAAAAGCCCCCTGGAATGATACATACAATTCCAAAGGGCAGGTGATAAGTTATTTTCAAAACTACATAAACAATAACTACTTTGTAGGGTATGGCTTAAAAGACCAAAACTGTATGATTGCTATCAGCGTGGGAATGAAGAAACCATGGATTAACGGAATGGAATATTATATCGACCAGTTTTGTGTAAAGACTGACTTGCAAGGGAAAGGGATTGGAAGTTATTTTTTGAAATTGATTGAAAATGAGATACAGACAGAAAAAATGGAAGAAGTTTTAATTGATGATAATATGGTTTTTGATATTGATAATTTAAAAGGATTTCTTAATGATACCAGTTCATTTGGGTTTATAGCTAAAGAAAATAATAAAATTATAGGATTTGCATATTGCTATACACTTTTAAGACCTGATGGAAAAACAATGTTTTATTTACACTCAATAGGAATGTTACCTAACTATCAAGACAAAGGTTATGGTTCAAAATTATTATCTTTTATTAAGGAATATTCTAAAGAGATTGGTTGTTCTGAAATGTTTTTAATAACTGATAAAGGTAATCCTAGAGCTTGCCATGTATATGAAAAATTAGGTGGTAAAAATGATTATAAAGATGAAATAGTATATGTATATGATTATGAAAAAGGTGATAAATAAATGAATATAGTTGAAAATGAAATATGTATAAGAACTTTAATAGATGATGATTTTCCTTTGATGTTAAAATGGTTAACTGATGAAAGAGTATTAGAATTTTATGGTGGTAGAGATAAAAAATATACATTAGAATCATTAAAAAAACATTATACAGAGCCTTGGGAAGATGAAGTTTTTAGAGTAATTATTGAATATAACAATGTTCCTATTGGATATGGACAAATATATAAAATGTATGATGAGTTATATACTGATTATCATTATCCAAAAACTGATGAGATAGTCTATGGTATGGATCAATTTATAGGAGAGCCAAATTATTGGAGTAAAGGAATTGGTACAAGATATATTAAATTGATTTTTGAATTTTTGAAAAAAGAAAGAAATGCTAATGCAGTTATTTTAGACCCTCATAAAAATAATCCAAGAGCAATAAGGGCATACCAAAAATCTGGTTTTAGAATTATTGAAGATTTGCCAGAACATGAATTACACGAGGGCAAAAAAGAAGATTGTTATTTAATGGAATATAGATATGATGATAATGCCACAAATGTTAAGGCAATGAAATATTTAATTGAGCATTACTTTGATAATTTCAAAGTAGATAGTATTGAAATAATCGGTAGTGGTTATGATAGTGTGGCATATTTAGTTAATAATGAATACATTTTTAAAACAAAATTTAGTACTAATAAGAAAAAAGGTTATGCAAAAGAAAAAGCAATATATAATTTTTTAAATACAAATTTAGAAACTAATGTAAAAATTCCTAATATTGAATATTCGTATATTAGTGATGAATTATCTATACTAGGTTATAAAGAAATTAAAGGAACTTTTTTAACACCAGAAATTTATTCTACTATGTCAGAAGAAGAACAAAATTTGTTAAAACGAGATATTGCCAGTTTTTTAAGACAAATGCACGGTTTAGATTATACAGATATTAGTGAATGTACTATTGATAATAAACAAAATGTATTAGAAGAGTATATATTGTTGCGTGAAACTATTTATAATGATTTAACTGATATAGAAAAAGATTATATAGAAAGTTTTATGGAAAGACTAAATGCAACAACAGTTTTTGAGGGTAAAAAGTGTTTATGCCATAATGATTTTAGTTGTAATCATCTATTGTTAGATGGCAATAATAGATTAACTGGAATAATTGATTTTGGAGATTCTGGAATTATAGATGAATATTGTGATTTTATATACTTACTTGAAGATAGTGAAGAAGAAATAGGAACAAATTTTGGAGAAGATATATTAAGAATGTATGGAAATATAGATATTGAGAAAGCAAAAGAATATCAAGATATAGTTGAAGAATATTATCCTATTGAAACTATTGTTTATGGAATTAAAAATATTAAACAGGAATTTATCGAAAATGGTAGAAAAGAAATTTATAAAAGGACTTATAAAGATTGATTATATAATATATGAAAAGCTATTATAAAAGACATTAGTATTAAATAGTTTAAAAAAATGAAAAATAATAAAGGAAAAATGAACGCAATCATTTTGAATACTGAACGAGGTTTTCCGGCCGAAAAATTTTATAAGAAAAACGGCTTCCAATCAGTTGATGAACTTATTACTCTCACAAAATAAATATCGGCCGCTTAAGCGGATGAGGAGGAGAGCATGGAACTATCCATACAAGAACGATTGAAAGACCTGCGTGTAGAGCGTGGGCTGACGCTGGAACAGCTTGCGGAGCAGACCCACCTCTCCAAGTCTGCTTTAGGCAGTTATGAGGGGGACAATCTCAAGGACATCAGCCATTATGCCCTTATTGAGTTGGCAAAGTTTTACGAAGTGACCGTTGATTATCTGCTGGGCCGTTCTCAAACAAGAAATCACCCAAACGCCGATCTTGCAGACCTGCATTTGAGTGATGACATGATTGAACTATTAAAAAGCGGGCTGGTGGACAATTCTCTTTTGTGTGAACTGGCGACCCACCCGGATTTTCCCCGGCTCATGGCCGACCTTGAAATCTATGTGAACGGCGTGGCAGGAAAACAGGTGCAGAGCGCAAACGCCATTGTGGACGCTGTGAGTGCAACAATTATGAAACAACACAATCCCGGCTTGACTGACCCGCAGCTGCGACAGCTTATCGCCGCCCATATTGACGACGACAGCTTTTGCCGCTATGTGATACAGCAGGACATAAACAAGATAGCCCTCGACCTGCGGGAAGCCCATAAGGACGATTTTTTCAGTGTCCCAGAGGACAACCCACTGGAAGATTTCTTGCAGACCGCAGAGGAAACCACCAGAGAGGACAGCGACCCGGAGCAGGCGGCTATGATGTTTATCTGCAAGCGGCTCAAACTGAATTACAAGAAGCTGTTCGAGGAAGAAAAGAAATGGCTAAAAAGAATTGCACAAAAGTCTGACTTGCTGAAAAATCCAAAGCCCCAGCGGGGAAGAAAGTAGGAGAACGGAAAATCGAGATTTGGAGTGGTGAACTATGAAACTATTTGATTGGGGTGGGAGAGAATAAAGACATACTTCTTTGATGAACCAGACTATAAAATTTAAGGAGAGCAAGGAAGTATGAACACAATAAAATTAAGACCAATCATTACCGTTGAAGAAAAAAACACATTTGTAAGTGAAATACAAGAGGCTTTTCAAATTTCTTATGTGTCAGAGTTTGGAGAATTTGAAAAGCAAGTTCTTCCCACGGAAGATATAGAAGAATCTTTTAACGCAAAAGGCGCTGAAGCATATATCGCAGAAATTGGCGGAGAAAGAATCGGCGGAGCAGTCATTGTAATAGATGATAAGACCGGCTACAACTCACTTCATCTTTTATATGTGAAATCAAGCGCACAAAATGCTGGAAATGGATTTAAGATATGGAAAGCGATTGAAGAACTACATCCTGAAACAAGAATTTGGGAGACGCATACCCCATATTACGATAAGCGGAACATTCATTTTTATGTAAATCGTTGTGGTTTCAAGATTGTAGAATTTTTTAATCCTAAGCACAAAGACCCACACCAAATAAGTGAAAGCGCAGGCAACATACCAAAAGAGAACAATTATTTCTTTAGATTTGAAAAAGAAATGAAATCCAGATAGTAATTTATCGGAGGATAGCAAAGCCAGCCGAGCCAGTCAACGGTCAAGATGAACGGCGCATACGCGCCGCCGTTGACAGCCCCGCCCGCCTTTGCTGATGAGCAATCAAGGCGGGAAAGCCCTAAAATGGCTTCACACCTATTTCAATAATTGGAGGAGATAAAAATGAGATCAGAAAAGGAAGTTTATGATATTGTTTTGAATTTTGCAAAAACAGACAAACGCATTCGCATGGTTACTTTGGAAGGATCTAGAACAAATACAAATATTCCGCCTGATGATTTTCAGGATTTTGATATTACTTTTTTTGTTACGGATATGGACAGCTTCACAAGTGATGATAAATGGCTAGATATATTTGGTGAAAGGTTGATTCTGCAAAAGCCGGAAGATATGGAATTATTTCCAGCTGTAGAAAAGGGATTTTCATATTTAATGCTGTTTACTGATGATGTTAAGATAGATTTAACTTTGCTGCCGCTGGAACTGATAGACGAGTATTTTACATGGGATAAACTGGTAAAGTTACTGTTGGATAAAGACAACCGTATCGTAAAGCCGCCAATACCAACGGATATAGACTACCACTTGCAGAAGCCTACTCAAAGAATGTTTGACGATTGCTGTAATGAATTTTGGAATACTACAACATATGTAGTAAAGGGCTTATGCCGCAAAGAAATTCTTTTTGCTATTGACCATATGAATGATATAGTACGAAAAGAATTGCTTCGCATGATTTCCTGGCTGATTGGTATCAAACAGGGATTTCATTTCAGTTTGGGAAAAAACTATAAATTTATGAAGCAATATGTCCCAGAGGAATTGTGGGAACGACTTATGTCCACTTATAATATGGATTCCTATCCCCATATGTGGGAATCCTTTGAACAATGTATGGCATTGTTCCGGGAGGTTTCGTCAGAAGTGGCATGCCAGTTGGATTACCAGTATCCACTATATGATGAAAAAATCAGTAATTATGTGATTCGGCAAAAGAAAAAATATGGCATTGAAGATGATAACAAATAAAATTTTTTCAATCGAAAAAATTTATTTTGATTATTCAATTTTGAAAAACTGAATACCTCAAAATCAGAAAGAGCGCGGACAAGCACTTTGAGGGATTGGCCGCCTTGTCCACCCATTCAGTGGGACGGCGGGTGGCGGTCAAGGCCGGGTGTAAACCCGTTCATTTCAGCCTTGACGGTTACCCGCTGTCCTGTTACTTTTCCGGGAGTGTAGCCACAACTTCGGGACACTTTGTCCACAAGTCGGAGCGTAGGACGAGGGACGGGGGCTTTCATATACGCCCTGTCTGCTGATGAAAACAGACCTGCGCTTGCGGCTCCACGCCACACAAGCACAGTCCTGTTTTCCTGCCGCCCCTCCCCGGCGGCAACGGCATTTTCACGGCAACGCCGACAGAGCGTATAACACACTACACTTTGCTTCGCAAAGTCGTGTGCCAAATGGGGGCGTTGCCCCCTTTGGAAACCCCCACAAGAAAAGGCGGTACGCTACCCCTCTACGGGGCGCATACCGCCTTTTCTTGTTATCCAGCCCTCCGGCTGTATCGGTTGAGCAAAAGTCAGCGTGGGAATGGTGTGGTATCTTTATCTAAGTGAATCCCCCCGCTCCCACCGGCTGACGGCTTTATCCGTCACATGAATCTTTTCCGCAAGCTCTGCCTGCGTCATCTTTTTCTCTTTTCGCATTCCGGCAATAAACCGCCCGAACTCTTTCGCTTCCACGTCGTGTCCCTTCCTCCTGCTGTTCCCGCACCGTCTCATGTTGCCCAGCGGAGCGTTTTTACAGTCTCAGAATAGGCGAAAATAGGCTGTTTTGTCAATCTACGAATCCTTTACCTGCATTTTTACGCCAAAAAATCCCCGATTCAGCACAAAAGTGCCAAATCGGGGATCTTGTATTTTCCTGTATTTACAGCCCGATCATATTTGCAAACAATACGTTTGTGAGGTTCTTAAAATTTCATTATTTTCTGTGATTTCCGTGTCCATATTTTCTTGTGTTGTGGATTTTCCAGGCTATATTTCTATTCTCTGCATTTTTTAGTATCAAAATGGTATCACAGCGACTTCATTTCTCACTATAATATCTCTTATCTATTTGGTAAGTATCAATGCTCCTAAGAAAACAGCAATACTTAAAATAAAATCCTTTTTCACCAGAAAATTTTTATATTTCACTTCTAGCCAGAGATTCAGGACTGTCGCACATATAAGTATTGCACACCCTAACAGTATTTGCGCTATATTGCTGTTTACAACAAAAGCCATTATAATTCCTTCGCCACAAACAATTGTAATTGGTATCACCATAAACTGTTTCACAATTCGATTTTCCGATATAGGAATAAATAGACCATCTGTGGCTTTTTCAAGAATACTATCCAACTGTTGAACCATACTCCGTAAAGTCAATCGAAAAACGGCAAATATACTGCCTAACAACAACATATAACGTATTTCTTCTTGCTGTAAAAATGGCAGCGTCCAATAAAAAGGCATTTTATAAATTCCTAGACATATCGTAAACAAAATCATTCCCATTATTATCCAATTTCTGCCTAATCTATAAATAGATATTTGAGCTTTCCATATCAATGGAAAGTAGTATAAAAAATTGGATACTTTATTTTTTCTCTGTAAATATCTCACCATTTTTTCTTTTGCATATTGATCTAACAATACAGTATTATTAAAATTTTGAGCAATACGTACTTTTTCCAAAAATTGCATCTCATCTTCATACTTTAAAGCATTTATTTCCAAAACACCAAAATCATAAACTAGCATATACATCCATATTCCTATATCTATAATAATACACATAAAAAAATATTTAAGCGATATTACCAAGATTATACTAAATAACAGCCATATTCCAATATCTCTTCTTTGATTTGCATGATATATTTTCCATCTCATTAAATTAGTTGTATTTAATAACAAAAATATTATGAGTAATATAAATAGAAAATTTCTATTCAAATGGATTCCATTAATACAAGCTGAAAGAATGATTGAAAATATAATGTCCTTTAAGGTTAACCCTATATATTTTATTGATATCATTTGTCTTATCCTTTTCTCTTGAATGAAAAACAATGATGCCGGTTTTATTATAATTGCCGGTTTAACATTAATAAAACAAACGCCAAACGAGTATAATATCAAAAATCCAAATACCAGATAACATATTCGAAGATTACATGCATTTATTTTCCAAATTATTGGAAAAAAATTAATCACAATTTGATATCCAACAACAGCTGCCGCAACTACCAAAGACAATATAGGTATCAGCATATTTTCTATTAATCTTTTAGTTTCTCTAATCTTATTCACACATAACAGTTTTCTGTACTCCTGCATAATGCTCTCCCTCACCAATTAAGGACATATATATTTGTTCCAACGAAGTTTCCTTATTCATCTGCTGCTTTTGTAATATTTCTGTCTTTGTTCCTTGTTCGACTATTCTTCCATCATATAAAAAAATATATCTGTCACAAAAATCTTCAGCCAAACTTAGTAAATGTGTAGATATGAGTATCGTTTTATCTTGTTTCTTCAAATTTTTTAAAGTATTTTTGAATTTATATGTTTGTGCTGGATCCAACCCATTAAACGGTTCATCTGCCAGCAGCACATCGTATTGCCGCAACAATGCAAGTGCAATCATAAGTTTCTGCAACGTTCCTTTTGAAAGTGCTGATGGAATTTTGTTAAGGTGCTGATTAAGATTAAATTCTCGAATTAATGAATCAACTGTCACTGAGTTCTCAGGGTACAGTGCTTTAATAAACTGAAGATGCTCCCAAACAGTCAACTCTTCATAGTACACTGGAATATCTGGAATGAACGTCACAGGATTATTCTCTCTTTTAATAGAAAATATATCATTATCACCAATAATAATTTTACCATTATTGGGTTTCATTTTTTTTATCATGAGTTTTAGCATTGTTGATTTTCCTGCGCCATTAGGACCAATTAAACGTAAGCGCAAAATATTGCTACATTACTCATGAATTACGCTTGCACCAAAATG